>SLNU01000235.1 GCA_007132865.1 Bacteroidales bacterium
ATATGGCTGGAGATCAATGACAACCTGACCGCATTGGAGCAGATCAGGGTTTTCAACCATGTGTTTTATGATATCCACGGATTTGCAGGGAATCCGTCAGACCTCCACGCACCATCCAACTCATTGATAGACAAAGTACTTACAGAGCGCAGGGGAAACCCCCTTTCGCTCGCTCTGGTTTACATGCTGCTTGCACAAAGTCTGGACATCCCCGTATTCGGGGTCAACTTGCCGGAACATTTCATACTGGCTTATGTCGGCGGGCAGGGAGGGGGAGAAGATCCTGCATCAGGGGTTTTATTCTATATCAATGCCTTCAGCAGGGGAACGGTTTTTTCCCGTCAGGAAGTGTCAGACTTTATCGGGCGGCTGGGCCATGAACCGATGGCACGGTTTCTGGAGCCATGCGGCAACAAGGATATTATTCAACGCCTTCTGAACAACTTGCTGAACGCTTATTTCAAAGCGGGTGACCCGGAGCGGGTGGAGCAGGTCGAAGAACTGCGCAAGATGCTGAACGCCAAATAAGCCTTTCCTGGTCGCGCTTATGCGCCGCTGCGGAATCCCGCTGACGCGCGCATAGCGGAACCCTGCATTTATTTTTCCACCAATGCTTCCTTGATCCTGGCCACAGGAAGCTTTTCTCCCATGCCTTCCTCCTCTATGGTCTTAAAGACCGACTCGGTGGAGATGATTCCCGTTTTCAATACAAAAAGCAATACGGAATAAATGGCGGCATTGCGCGCGCCAATGCCGCGGAAATCATGCTGTATGACATTTGCCTTGGTTTGCGGTACCTCCAGGCTGGTGTCCAGAAACAGAAATCCCTCTTTCATGGCCTCAATGCGCTTGCGATTGTGTGCCAGTCCGTCAGCCGAAGTGATCAAGGCCACATCGGGGATATGTATCCCGTGGAAGTGGATCTCAGACGGGGAAAGATTGATTTCAGCCGTGGAAAATCCTACCCCCACGGTGACCGGGTAACTGCCCTTCTGGGTCACCTCCAATCCGGAGCGAATGGCCGCCTTGCTGAGCAGGTTGGCAGCCAGCTGCACCCCTTCCCCGGCGGAGCCGCTCAAAACGACCGACCACGGCTTTTTCAGGTAGTTTTTGAATTGATTCCTGATGGCCGGGATTTTGCCAAGCAGGTCGCCGGACTTTTTGCCCTGTGAGAGACTGAAGCGATCCCTTGCATTGATCCACTCCCCAGGTTCCTTGCCGGCACTGGAAACAATCTCGGTCAGCTTTCGCTTCGGATTCAGCTTTACGCCGTAACTGGGACAGATCTCCATTACCTCTGCCAGGGAGAAGCCTTTGGTGCCGAAAGCCACAGCCAGTTTGTCAGAAATGTCTCCTATACCCATAATCCGGGTCACATATGCCGCTCCCGCAGTATGCGACAGGGCGCAAATATCATACCCGGCAAAAGGGTTGCCTTCAAACGAAGTGGTGGTCCGGAAACCCGTGGGGGTCAGTCCGCTGGTCTGTCCCCCCGTCATGCCGTAAAGCATGTTGTTGTGCACCACCACCGTCATGTTCAGGTTCAGCCTTGCCGCTTCCAGAATATGCTGCAGTCCGATTGTGGCGCCACCGTCGCCGATGAATACCACGATCTTCTTGTCGGGGTTTTCCACTCCAAATGCAATCCCGGCTCCCAGAGCGGCAGACCTGCCGTGCAGGCCGTGAACCGTATGGGTGTTCAGGCATTTGTCGATGATCCCGTGGCAGCCGATATCGGTTACCACTATGACCTCCAGGGGCTTGTACCCGATCTTCTCAAGGGCCTTTACGGTATGCTTTGCGATCAGGTCGTGTCCGCATCCCTTGCAATAGGGAAGGGCGTCTGTGTTCAATAATCCGTTTCTCATACTACTACCTCCTCCTGGATTTCCTGTGGGGTGATCATTTTACCGAGGCCGCCTGCAAAGCGCAGTCCCGGCCTGCCGGCCTGCCCATAAAGCAAATCTCCCAACTGGTTGTTGATGTTTTCTTCTGCGATCAGCACATGTTCATAGCCCTTTGCCAGTTTAAGGTAATGCTCGGGCAGCGGCAACATGGTTTTGGGGTTAAGAAAAGATACCTTGTGGCCCTGCCCGCGGATCTTTTTCACAGCCTCCCTGGCTGCTGCAGCGGTGATCCCATAAGCCACCACCAGGGTTTTGGCACCTGCCTGCTCATCCAGCTCATAAAGGGAATAGGCCTCCATCCTGCTGCGGATTTTCTCTTCCAGCCTGCGGGTGTTTGCAAGGGCTTCCGGACTGGAATGCTGCAGGATGCCTGCCTGGTCGTGGGTGGATGCATTGATCCTTACCTGGTGTTTTTCCTGGCTGACCGACAGGAAATCAGGTACCAGGTTTGTCGGTTTGTAAGATTTATAATCGAAGTCTGACGAATAGTCCGCCCACTCCACAGGCTCTATCTCATCCAGTTTGGCCAGGTCAAAACTTTTTTGCGTCATGACCTCTTCCTTGGAGGTCAGCACCACGACGGGGGTCCTGAGCTTCACGGCAATTTCCACTGCTTTGGCGGGCAGCTTCCAGCAATCGTCAAAATCGGATGTGGCCAGCACGGGAAGGGGATGCCCGCCCGAAACCATGCCCTTCATCATCAGCAGGTCGCCCTGTGCCCCGCAGGTGGCGGTTCCCGTTGCAGGTCCCAGACGCTGCACCAGGACAATGACCATCGGAAGCTCCATCATATAGGCCATATTCACCGATTCCAGCATCAATGCAAAACCCGGGAAGGAGGTGGCCGTCACGGGCAGCTTACCGGTGATTGACAATCCCGACATCCACTGTAGCGTGGTGATCTCATCCGGGGCCGGCAGCATCAGCTCCATACGCTGGCTGCCGTATAGATACAACAGGTTTGCAGGGGTGATGGGGTATCCGATGAATGCCCGGGCCCCCGCCCTGGCAAGGGATTCAATCATCAGCCGGGACCCGTCGATCAGGACCCTCTTGGCTTTCGTTTTTTCTTGCATAGACAACTCCTTTTCTGGTTAAGCGTTCAGTGTCTTCTTCCGTAAATCCCAGCCAATCCCGCATGATCTCCCGGGTGTGTTCGCCATACCGGGGTGGGGGGGACATGGACGGGGGCTCCTTGGATTCGGGGGTGCTGAAGGCAATGGACCGGACACCTCTGATCTCCCTGCCGTCAGCATACCTTCCCATGAGTACCATCTCATCCGACTCCGGGACTTCAAAAACCTCTTTCATATTGAAAACCCCCCCTGCGGGAATGCGTTTTTGTGCCAGCAGGGCCAGGATGTCTTCCCGGGCATGCTGCCCGATCAGGGCCTGGAGGATGCCGTTGATCTCCTCCTTGTTCCTTACCCTGTCATGGTTCTTCGCATACCGTGGGTCCTCTGCCAGCTCCGGCCGGCCCAGGGCATTGACCAGCTCCCGGTATTGCTTGTCGGTCCCCGCGGCCAGCACGATCTCCTTCCCGTCTGACGTCCCGTAGATGGTCCCGTAGGGGACGATGTTGGGGTGGTCTGAGCCCAGCCGCTGGGGAATGGCGTTCCCCACCAGCCAGTTGGTTGCCTGGTTGGCCAGGGACGACAGCCCCGCCTTGAACAGGCTTGCCTCGATATATTGTCCGCGCCCGCTGCGTTCCCTTGAAAGCATTGCCAGCAGGATGGCCTCCTTCAGATGGTGGGCGGCCAGCACATCCATCAGGGCCACCGGCATTTTTGTGGGGGGTCCGTCGGGTTCCCCGTTCATAAAGGTAAACCCGCTCTCTGCCTGTATGATGGCATCGAAACCGGCCCTTGGGTTCTGCAGCCCATACCCGGTGATGTGCGCGTATATCAGCTTCTCATTGTTTTTACTCAGTGTCGGATAGTCCACCTTCAGCTTCTCGGCATCCCCCGGCTTGTAGCTTACCAGCACAATGTCACATTGTGCCGCCAGTCGGTGCACGATGTCCAGTCCCTCTTCCTCACACAGGTTCACGGCGAAGGACGACTTGCCCCAGTTGACGCTGGAAAAATAACCGGATATGTCGCTGTCTGCATCCTCTTTGGGCAGCTTCCACTTCCGGGTCACATCTCCCTCAGTGGTCACATTTTCGATTTTGATGACCCCGGCACCTAGCTCGGCGAAGAACATGCCGACACTGGGCCCGGCCAGTACGCTTGCAAGTTCCAACACTTTAATCCCGTTCAGCGGCCTTTGTTCATGCATGGATTCAGAGGGTTTATAATGTATGGATTCGGTCCTTTTTATGCGTTCGGTCCTTTTTTATGGGTTCGGTTCTTTTTTATGGGTTCGGTTCTTTGAAATGCCTACTATTGCTCCGAAGGCAGTTTTTTCGGCTTGCGCTTCCCGAAAATATTGCCCAGCACGATAAAGAAAACCGCTGAGGCAATTGCCACATAAGTGTTCTCCAAAACGGCAACGCCCAGGTTTTTGGCCACGATGTTCCCCAGCACGGCGACGGTCCCGCCAATGAAGGCCCATCTGACGCCTTCGATGGTGATCCAGCCCCTGCTGTAGATCCCCATCACGATGACGATGGCCCCGATGGCACGGATTCCGTAGGATATATAGGCGGTATCCAGTACGGCACCGGTTCCGTAATAAGCCAGGGGGATGGTCACCAGGTTGACAATGATGACCAGTTTCCTGGCCGTGGAAATAAGTTTTTTGTCCACGGCAGTCTTGTTGATCAGTCCGTGATAGATATCCTTTGTGGCGATCGTCACCACGGCAAAGTTCACGGGTCCGACTGTCGAAAGAATCGCCGCCAGAATGCCTGCCAGTGCAATACCACCCAGCACCGGATGTATGAACTCCGGGGTGGTCATCAGGGTGGGAAGCACCATTTTCATCATTTGGGGGTCGGCCAGGTAAGGGGCGGCGTCAAAATATTTTCCGGTCCTGGCAATGAGTCCGAGCAAGGCCACCATGATTCCGAAGGGGGCGATGATCAGCGAAGAAAGGATCGCGGCTTTTTTTGCAATGGCCGCCGAGCGGGCAGCAAATATGGGTTGGATACTGGCCTGTCCGGCCATACCCCCCAATACGCCCCCGAGGATCAGACTCCATGCATAGCCGAGTCCGCCACTAAACGGATTGTATAGATTCTCCGGCGCCCCCAATGCGACCAGGCGCTCCTGCAGGGCCCCGAACCCGTTGATGTCACTAAGTCCGATTGCCGTGGCAATCCCCATCCCCGCAAACATGACCACCACATGGATGATGCCGGTGATGGCCAGGGCATGCATGCCGCCGATGTATGTATACAGGGTGATGATCAATGAGGACACGATGACGGAGTGCAGCCAGGGGAAGTCGAACATGGCCGAGATCACGCTTGCACAGGTCTGCAACTGCACAAAGGCCAGCGTGATGTATGCGAACAGGAAAGCGATGGCGGAAATGCTCCGGGCGCGGCGCCCGAAAAGGTTTTCCAGCATCTCACTTACCGTATGTACATTGTTTTGCCTGTAATGCCTGGCCACGGTAAATCCGATGATGATCATGCCGATTGCCGTGGATATGTTATAAAGTATTGGCTGCATGGTGCCCGTCTGAAAGGCTTTCTCGCTGACCCCGATGGTGCTCATGCCCCCAAGCCATTCCGAGGCGACCACGACTGCACAGGCGATTACCCCCAGGTTCCTTCCGGCAATCAGGTAATCGGCAGCCGATCGGCTGGCTATTTTTTTTGTGAACAGGGATATCAGCGTGGTGAGCCCAAAATAGGCAACGACAATCAGCAGGTAAATATTCATGGCCCGGGGATAGGATTGTGCCGCAAAAATAAGGAATCCCTTTTAATAAGCAAAAGATTCTCCCGGGTGGAAAACACTTCCTCCGCAGTGGTCTTTCAGGCTTCCGGTAACCGTTGCCAGGCAGTTGTTGCGTCCCAGCATACGCAGCACGCCAAGAAATGCAAATACCAGGGCTTCTTTGAAATCGATTGTCAGGGGGTCGGGGATATGCAGGTCAGATCCTCCCGGGAGGCGGTCCAAGATGCGCTGTATCAGGTAAGTGTTGTGCGTCCCGCCCCCGGTGACCAGGATTCGGCCTGTTTCCCCGGCAGGGATGGCGCGTGAGACCATGATGGATACATGCTCCACCCAGGTGCTCAATAGGTCCTGTAGTGGTAGCCTGCTTTGGTTCAGCAAGGGCATGACATGCTCATCAACCCATTCCCCGCCCAGGCTTTTCGGACCGGTTTGGGAATAAAACGCAAGTTGGTTCAGCTTCTCAAGCAGGGGAAGGTCTATTTTTCCGCTTTTGGCGATGGTCCCTCCGGGATCATATCCGCGTTCGATCCCATCGGCAATATTGCCGTCTGCAACGCTGCCATCTGCA
>SLNU01000340.1 GCA_007132865.1 Bacteroidales bacterium
AGAACGTGGTGGTGGTGATTACAACCGATACCGGAATGAAGGGGTTCGGGGAGTGCAGCCCGTTCCTGACCATCAACGGGGAGGCGATGGAAAGTGCCGCCCTTATGGGACGCTACCTGGGAAGGGCGCTGAAGGGGAAAGATCCTCTCGACATCGCAGATTGCGTTGCGGCAATGGATCGTGTCATGTATGGGAATTACAGCATCAAGAGTGCCTTTGACATTGCCCTGTATGACATTGCCTCGCAGCATGCGGGGGTGCCCCTTTATGCATTTCTCGGGGGAGATGGCAGCAAGGTCATGTTTACCGATTATACAGTCAGTCTGGCAAGTCCGGGAAAGATGGCGGTGGAAGCAGGGCTTATCCTGGATCGGGGATTCCGCTTCGTCAAGGTAAAACTGGGCGAGTCCCCTGCCGGCGACCTGGCCCGCATACATGCCATCCGGGAGCGCATCGGCATGGACATCCCCTTATGTATCGACGCAAACCAGGGCTGGGATGTAGAGGAGGCCATTGCCTGCCTGCAATCCCTGACACCTTACAACATCCATTACTGCGAAGAGCCCATCCCCCGCTGGCTCTATACCGAACTGCCCAGGGTCCGGGCCGGCAGCCCCATCCCGCTGATGGCCGATGAATCCCTCTCAGACCATCACGACGCCAAAAGGCTGATTGACCTGGAGGCCTGCCAGTTATTCAACCTGAAGTTGGGGAAATCCGGGGGCATCTTCAAGGCGCTGAAGATTATTGAGCTCGCAGATGAGTCTGGCATTGCCATGCAGGTGGGTGGGTTCCTTGAGTCCCGCCTGGCCTTTACCGCCTCCGCGCACCTGGCGACGGTCAGCGGACATATCAGGCATTTCGACTTTGACTCCCCTTTGATGATAGCAGCAGACCCGGTCGGGGGAGGCATCACCTACGGGGAGAATGGGCTGGTCAGCCTGCCCGACACACCGGGGCTGGGCGCCTGGGTTCATGAAGAATTCCTGCAGGAATTGGAGCGGGTCGTGGTGGAATAATACATTCTGCCCGCACGCGCGCGACCTTATTTAAGCCTTACGCCGCTGGCTTGGCAAAAGACCCCGTGCGAATTACCTCCGCTGACTGGGCGAATGACCCTGGCTGGGATCGTTGAGCAGGCGGCCGGGCAAAAAGCCCCCCGGATATTCGGTAACGTATTTTTCGCCGAAAAGCCGGTTATGAATGATCGTATTCCTGTAAATCTCCCAGTCAAACCGACCTGTTCTCCTGAAGTACAAAGTGATGATCGAGGAGGTCATTACAATGAAGGTGGAATAAAGGATGGCCAGCCACAGCATCTGGCTCTGGAAGGGTTCCTGAAAGCTAAGCAGGATGATCGCAAAGGAAACGGGGCCGTTTTGGATGCCGGTTTCGAGCGATATGGCACGCTGAAAAAGAGGGAAAACCCCCAGCAGGCGTGAAAACCAGTAGCCGAAAAAGAATCCGGCCATTCCGATCCCGATCGCACCAATGTAAACTTCCACCGGTGTCTGGACAAACAGACCGCCGTGACGGATAAATGCCGTCAGCAGAAGGTACAGGATTACGAGTATGGCCACGAACCCAGCCGTATCCTCTGCGGTCTTCGCCCAGCCTGGAGATTTTCTCCTTAGGATCATGCCCAGGGCCACCGGAATCAGCACCAGGACCAGAGAAGATATTATGTTGCCGGTAGGAATCACAAATTCTGCTCCCGACCCGGAGTCCTGCATAGAGGCAGTGATCTGGCTGGTAAACCCGCCGGTATATAGCTTCAGGATAATGGGCATCATCAGCAGGGCCATGACTGTGGAGGCCGTTGTCATGGAAATGCTTAGCGCAACCGATCCGCGGGAAAAATAGGCAAACATATTCGAGGTGGTCCCGCCGGGTAGACATCCAATTAGGATGAGTGCAATGGCAAAGGCAGGCGGCATTTTCAGTATTGTAGCCAGGGTAAACGCCAGGAAAGGCATCAGCCCAAACTGTGAAATAAAGCCGATCAGCACCCCGCGGGGCTTACGTGCAACGGCGCGAAAGTCATCCACGGTCAGGCTGGAGCCCATACCCAGCATAATAACAAAGATCATCAGGGCCAGCAAGGCCTGGTCATGCCCGTAAAGAAGCTGTGTATTAAATTCCATTACAGGGGGTTTTAAAGGGTTTTGCTGAATCTGATGCGTATAAATCGGCAATTATATGGTCAAACTTCTCGTAAACGATGTGGCGTTTCACCTTATGCAGGTTGGTCAGTTCATCTCCCACCTGAAAACTTTCTGCGAGAATCCGGAAATCACGGATCTGCTCGAACGACTTAAACCCTTCTGATTGTGAAATCACGCGCCGGATCTCTTCACGAATAATCTTACGTGCATCAGGATTCGTCGCCAGTTCTTCGGCAGTCAGCGCAGGAAACCCGGCTAGCTTAAATTCTGAAACAACCGGAACGATAAGCGTTCCCAGGAATTTCCTGTCCTGCCCCACCACCATACATTGTTCAATATACTGGCTTTCAAGCAAGCGCATTTCAATGGGTTCAGGTTCCACGTTTTCACCGCTTGAAAGAACGATGGTCGCCTTGCAGCGCCCCAGTATTTTCAAACAGTCATTGTGGGTAATGACACCCAGGTCACCGGTCCTGAGCCAGCCATCGTGGAAGCTTAGCCTGGTAAGTGCGGGCTCCTTGTAGTAGCCTTTCATTACCTGGGGTCCGCGAACCCAGATCTCTCCCCTTATCCCCTTCCCGCTGTCAGACAGTCCGTCATTCGGATAAATGACCTCCCTGGTATCAGAATTTCTTATTTGAATTTCCGTTTCGGGAAGTGGCGGACCCACCGTCCCTACGACCAGGTTGTCCATCGACCGGACCGAAATAACCGGAGAGGTTTCTGTCATCCCATAGCCTTCAAGTACGGGGATTCCTACATTGTTGAAAAACTTGTCGATATGCAGGGGAAGCGCACCTCCTCCGGAAATCGTGGCCTTCAGAGAGCCTCCGGCCCCGAGCCTGATGCGTTCAAGCACTGCCGCATTGAAAAAGCCGTACCATGGAAGAACAACCGCCCAGCGCAACAAATGAAACGGCATGAGCAAAATGCGTTTCCACATTGGCTCAGGATTTACCTTCAGGTTTTTGTTTGTGATGAAGTACTCACTACCCTTGTATTGCCTTGACAAAAAGTATGCAATGTGAAACAAGACCTGGCGCACCGGATGCGAGGCCTTGATGTTCTTCATGATCCGTTCGTGCAATTTTTCCCATAACCTGGGGGCTGAGGCCATAAAGGTGGGCTCCACATTTTTCATGTCCTCGCCCAGTGTCTGGATTCCGGAATAATAGGTACATCCGCCAAAGCTGATTGTATACATCTCCATCACCCGTTCAAAAATATGCCAGATCGGCAAGACAGACAACACCCGGTCGGTACAGTTGTAACTGCCTGGAATATTCCTGACCTGGGAAACCATATTGGCATGGGTGAGCATCACCCCCTTGGGTGTACCGGTCGTTCCGGAGGTATAAATCAGGGTAAACAGGTCGTCGGGTTGGATGCCGGCAATGCGCTCCTCTGCCCTCCGATCGCCCCGCTCTCTAAGCATGGACCCGAAATCGCAGATGTCAAGCAGCTTCCTGACCCCCTCGCCTGGCTCCGCCTTCGGGTCCAGCAAAATAATCTCGCGCAGCTCCGGCAACTGGCTTTTTAAACCAAGCAGGCGGTCCTGCAATTCCCGCGTTTCCACAAAGGCCAGGCGGATCCCTGCATGGTTAATGATATAAACCAGCTCCACATCGGTCACATCCCTTCCCCTGGGCACATCAGCCGCGCCACAGAGCTGCACAGCATAGTCAGAAAGAATCCACTCATAGCGGTTGTCACCAAACAAGCCCACATGCTCGCGGGCCTCCACACCCAGCTCTATCAGTCCGGTTGCCAGGTTCAGGCCTTGCTGGTATATTTCGCGGTAAGAAACCGGTTTCCATTCGCAAGCCTTTTGGCGTGTGGCAAAGGCAGGCAGCTCGCCGTATTTTTCAGCAGCCGCCTGGAACAACAACGCAAGATTTTCTGATTGAATCGTTTGCTTCATATACCCCCCCTTAAATAATGGTTTTCCAATCCGACAAGCATGGTTTCGATGGAAAAATCCCGGCGAAGTTATAAAAGTTAAACAAACAATTAAATCAAATTTTTTAAAAAGCGTTGAAAAAAATAGGTAAAAGCGGAAATAATACGTAAAACCACAAGAGAATCTCGGAAAAGCAGGAAAAGCAGCATGAGAATAGCCGGCGCGCGCGATGGGCAGAAACCCTGTCTCGCTCACTCCTTTATGCACCGAACACTCATTCCATCGTGCTTATAAAACCAATACCGTCCGACTCCACCATTTGATTCGTATAAGTAGCGTCCCCAGGCGTGCTCATCAGAAAACGAGGTGGCCGACCACCAATGGGCCGTGTCGAGCAGTCCGAAAAAACCGGGATCGCTCCTTGCCCCACCGGGAAGACCCTTAAAGCAGAACTCGTCCGTGCCGTAATGCGTGGCATGCTGAACCCAGTATGGGTGCTGGGTGGTGGCGCATTCCCCGCCCAGGGGGGAGTTTGCCTGGCGGCAGGACTTCAGCTTGTTCCCTTCATTGGTACCGCCCCAGCTGAAAGTTGAATTGTCATAAGGAAAGTCCGACACACAAGTTTCGCTTGTACAAATGGCCCTCTCCAGGTCGGTCCATTCGTCATGCGTTGGCACCCGCCACCCGGTCGGACAAAGGCCCCTGTCATCATCCACCGCGTACCAGTTATACAACAATCCGTATTGGTCCTTGCGCACCTCATTGTCCCTGTACACAGCATAAGCACCGGAGGTCGCTGCCCGCCAGGCTGTTTCGGTGGCCGGCCGGGCAATGGCATCTCCATTGCGGTATTTGGTGGTTTTCAGGTTCTCTGCCATCCAGCATTGTTCGCCGATCATCACTGTCGGATACTCATTGCCCTCTGCATCGGCAACTGTTGGTGAGCCCGGACAGGTGGGGCAGGACCCGGTCCCTCCTTCGGGAATGACGGTGACCAGCACCGTTTCGGAAATAAACGGATCGCACCATCCGGCAGTTACCTGCGCGCGGAACCAGGTGGTGACATCGGCCACAAACAACAAAGTGTCGGCGGTTGCCCCGTCGACGGACTGCCAGGTGTTTCCGTCAGAAGACTTCTGCCACTGTACGTCTCCCACATAATCCTTCAATCTGAGGATGGCATGGTCGTCCTGGTTGACAGTCACCTCCGAAGCGGATAGCACACATACCGGCAAGGCCCATCCGACAATAAATAAAAACAAGTGTTTTTTCATGGCCATGGGATTAAAGGATGATTAACTGCTGCACCCCTGAGCGGGTTTCGCCGATCACATGGATAAAGTAGGAGCCGCTGGTGAAGCCCGACAGGTTGATAATGGACTGTAGTCCGCCTTCACCCGCCTGCTTCCGCAAACGCAACAGCTCGTGTCCGGCCTTGTCCAGAATCAGGACCGTAACGCTTTCGCCGGTCTTGAGCATGCCAGCATTCAGTGAGACAAAACCCTTTGCCGGGTTGGGGGAGAGTCTGATCCAGTTTTCAGGTAGCAGCAATTGGACCCCGGTGGCGTCCAGGCAAGCCGCCACATTCGGCTGGGAGATGGACACGTCGATATGGACGGTGTTCTGCTTGGAGATCGCGCCCGGAGAGGTTCCCGTTGTTTGCGGGACGGCCCAATTGCCCATCAGCAACAAAGCCGTGATGACCACGATTTTCTGCATGGAAAAAGAAGTTAAGTTACACGTTGGTTTGCAATGGCTTAGGACCCAGTGGGGAGATAAGGCAGTGTACGGTAAATGTAAATAAATTTACGCACCACGCATCAACGAACGAAAGTTTTTTTACTTTCAACGACAAGGTTTTCCGGACGTGATTGCTTCTGCCCGGCGCATCTGTCTGTTAAGGTCATCATTGTCCCTGGCCGCCGGGTGCTTGATCAGCGTTCCTGGTATACCGGGGCTGGGCGCAAGGATTCGTGAAGCTTCCCTTCTAAGGTTGGATCGGATGCTTGTTCAGCAGCCTGTTTCACCTGAATCCTACCCAGCACCAGTGCCAGTCCGGCGCAAACCACCAGGCAGATCCCCGCGATGATAAAGGAGAGGCGGTGGTTGCCGCTGGCAGCGAACAGGGTTTGTGACAGGCGGCTGAACACAAAGCCGCCCACGCCCCAGGCGGTAAGTACCATACCATAGTTCACCCCGAAGTTTTTCATACCCCAGAACGCCTTGGTAAAGGTCGGGAACAGGGACAGGTTCGTGCCGA
>SLNU01000015.1 GCA_007132865.1 Bacteroidales bacterium
AGTATTCCATCATGGTCAAAAAGTCGGCCAGAATCTGGGTCGGATGGAACTCATTGGTGAGTCCGTTCCATACCGGCACCCCGGAATAGGCGGCCAGCTCCTCCACAGTGGCCTGTGCAAACCCACGGTATTCAATACCATCATACATACGGCCCAGTACCCTGGCAGTATCCTTCATGGATTCCTTCTTGCCAATCTGGCTCCCGGTGGGTCCGAGATAGGTGACCCGTGCACCCTGGTCAAAGGCAGCCACCTCAAAGGCACAACGCGTGCGGGTACTGTCCTTTTCAAAAATAAGGGCAATGTTTTTCCCTTTCAGGCGGGGCTGCTCCGTGCCTGCATATTTTGCCTTTTTCAGGTCCACTGATAGGTCCAGCAAAAACTTGATTTCCTGCGGAGTAAAATCCAGCAGTTTGACAAAACTTCTGTTTCTTAGATTAAATGCCATTTTTTTATAGTTTAAGGGTTATTGGGTGTTGGTTATTGGGTGTTGGCTATTAGCTATTGGTTTTTGGCTGTTGGTTATTGGGTGTTGGCTATTAGCTATTGGTTGTTGGACATTGGACATTGGCTATTAGCTATTGGTTGTTGGTTTTTGGCTGTTGGCTGTTGGCTTTTGGTTGTTGGCTATTAGCCAATGTCCAATAGCCAATGTCCAACAGCCAATGTCCAATGTCCAACAGCCAATGTCCAACACCCAATCAACGGTAGATGACGGTTCCTTTGCCTTCGATTCCGAGTTGTTCGGCCTGGGTGATGATGGCTTCTTTTCCCCCGTTGTCAACAAATTCCAGGCAGGCCTCTACCTTGGGGGCCATGCTTCCCTTGGCGAATTGTCCGTCGGCAAGGTGTTTTTTCATCTCTTCCACGGCTACCCTTTCCAGTTTCATTTCGCCGGGTTTGTGAAAGTTGATGTAGGCATTTGGCACATCTGTCAGGATGCAGAACTCATCCGCCTGGATCTTGTTTGCCAGCAATGAGGATGCCAGGTCCTTGTCGATGACGGCATCTATGCCGACCATCTTTCCCTGTTCATCCACATAGGCCGGGATTCCGCCTCCTCCCACTGTAATGACAATGCTTCCTTCGCGGGCAAGTTTTTCAACGGCCTGCCAGTTCGGTATTTCAAGGGGTCTTGGTGATGCCACGACCCTTCTCCAGCCACGCTTTCGCGGGTCCTCATGGAATACCCAGTCGGGGTGCTGGGACTTCAGCTCCTCGACTTCCTCGGGGGAATAAAAGGGGCCCACAGGTTTTGTCGGATTTTTGAAGGCCGGGTCTTGTTTGTCGACCATGACCTGGGTAACCAGGGTGACAATATTTCTCTTCATCCCATGTTCGGCGAGTACGTTCCGGAGTTGCTGCTCTATCATGAATCCGATGGAGCCCTGGGTCTCCGCCACACAAAAATCAATGGGCTGGGTGGGAAGACCGTACAACTTCTTGCCTGCCTCATGCTGCAGAAGGACATTCCCGACCTGTGGTCCGTTCCCGTGCCCGATCACCAGGTCGTACCCACTTTTCAATAGCGGCACCAAATGCTGACAGGTTTCGTACACATTTTTTTCCTGCTCCTCAATGGTCCCGATCTGGTCCCCCCTGAGCAGCGCATTCCCGCCAAATGCAATAACTGATAGCTTCTTCATAATTGGATCTTTTAAATGCGATGATTGAAAACCCCGAAAAAAAAAGCCTTCGGAACACCCTTTGCGGCCATTCATGCAACATTCAACCAGGTATGCCGGCCATGGGCCGGCAACAAGCTCAGCAACCTAATTCGGTATGCCTGCCAATGCCTGAAAAAATGCCACAATCCAACGCGCAAGGGATCTCACTAAGGCTAATAAATTTTAAATTAAGGACTTGTGTTTCTTACTGCAAAACTAAAAAAAATTGCCAATATCCCAAAAATAAAAAGAACCGGGGCAGTAAACACCTGTCAGCCGGGTTTTTATTCCGGTTTGAATAAACTTCGGTAAAACACAAGGAGGTAAATGATAAAAGGCGAGTACATATTGAGCAGCAAGGCCCCGATAAAACCGGTCCCGTAAACAAAAAGGATGGAAAAAGCAAGAAAGACCATATTGTAGCGTATGGCCAGAAAAATGGCCCTTGACCGTTTCAGGTCCATTCCGGTATTTTCGGTCCGTTCCCTGGAGAAAACCAGCAGGAAGAACCCGGCCAGGTAGCAAAGCATGATCAGTTCATCTGCGAAGTTGGTTTGGAACGTCACAAAAAATTTGGTCTCAAAAAAAGAGGACAGCACGGCAAAGACCGGCATCCGGAACCTGAAGTCCAACAACAAATAAGCCGCCAGCATCCCGGATGCCAGTCCGACCAACCCCCACCCGGCCCATTTGATCCGGTAAGGCAGAAATACAAGTTTGGGCCGGGTTTGAAGATTGGCATCCATGGTTTTATTCCTTTTTTGTGCTTCCTGAAAGCACCAGTTTGGTCAGCAGGGAGAAATTCCTCTTTTCGTTTTCAGGAACATCCTTTATGAGTTCATTGGCCACCGGTTCCCATTCCGCCGCCAGCTGCCTGGTCTTGGCAGCAAGTTCGGCCGGGGTTTCGGGACAGTCCAGATGCGTGGAACGTACCCCGTTCTTTGAGGCCACCCGTATCAGATCTTCCGGGTTGTCCATCATAGGACACGGCCGAAGCAGGTTACGGGAAAATGGTTTTGCCGCCCGGAACCGCTTGAAGAAGGGCGAGCGCAAGGCCTCCAGTAAGCTCATGTCATGGATGTTTGCATCCGAATAATGACAAAAAGCACAGGGCTCTACATCGCCATTGGCGTTTATGTGGGCAAACCCGTTACCAGCCCCTACACAGCCGTAGGCCTTGTGCCCGGAATTCATCAGGTCGATCAGCGTGAAATTATGTTTTTTGAAGTATGCATTGACCCGTTGCATCACCAGGGCACGTTGTTCTGCAGAGCAGCAAAGGGAAACATCCGCATCGCTTCCAATCGGCATGTAGTTGAACAGCCATCCGAACCAGGCCCCCTTTTCCTGCATGAAGTCCAGGAAGGCATCCCCCGATACCTCCTCGTAATTTTTTGAGTGGTAGCAAGCCGAGAAGGCAAATCCGATATCCCGCTCACGGAGTATGTCCATCGCCCGCATGACCTTGTCATAGGTTCCTTTTCCCCGCCTGAAATCCGTTTGTTCCCGGAATCCCTCTATGCTAATGAACATATTCAGGTTGCCCAGCCGGGCCATTTCATCGGCAAACCACTCATCGATAAGGGTCCCGTTTGTAAACACTCCGAATGACAATTTTCGGTGCCTGGCGCACAAGCGGAGGATGTCATCCTTCCGGATCAGCGGCTCCCCTCCCGACATCAAAATATCTATGGTACCCAGGTGGGTGGCTTCCGTCAGCAATGCATCCATCTTCTCAAGGGAGAGCTCGCTTTTTTTCCGGTAGTCGGCAGCCCAGCAACCCTTGCACGACAAATTGCATGCGCTCGTGGGATCCATGAGTAAGTCACGGGGAATGGCGCAGCCGTACCTGGCATTGTTTACAATTTCCCTGAATGCCTGGTACCAACCGGCGGCGAACAGAAAGCTGAAGAAGTTCCTGGCGGCAAAAAAACGATTGCAGCGCAACACAAAGTCCTTGTGATGCGGGAAAGGGGGAATTTTACGTGTTTCCCCCCTGATAAACAATTTCCTCATTCGCTCAAATGCCCGTTAGTTGCTGGCACCGTTGTATATGGGGAAGTCCAGGATGGTCCCGTCGTCCAGTTCAAACTCAATGCCCACCATTCCCCAGCGGTGGTTGGCCCAATAGGTGGTCCGGGCAACACCCATGGAGTTGGTGGGTTCCTCCACCTCGATGACCTTAATCAACATCCATCCCCCCCAGAAATAATCGTCATCCGTGGAACGGCTGACCACCTTACGACTTCTGTTGGTACCCTTCATCGGATAGGTATCCCCCACCTTGGCGTTGTAATCCACGATTACTCCCGGGTGGAAACCTTCCACACTTTCGATACCGTCGGTGGTGACCTTCATCTTCACGCCGGTTACCGTCACGGTATTCCCGCTGATGGTTACCCCTGGAGCGTTTGACAGCATGTTTTTAATGGCGGCATTGGTAACTGTTGCAGATCCGGAATATTCCGAGACACCATTCTCAAGGGCAACGACCTCTGCAAGGGCATTACTGACCCCAAAGCCGGAGGTGCCAGCGGTTTCAACAGTTACACCCACCTCGCCAATGGCGGACTGGGAACCCCCTATGGAAGTTTTTCCCTTCTCGCAGCCGGAGAAAGAAAGCAGAAGCACTGAAAATATCAGCACAAATGGAGCAGTTCTCATAGAAATCTGGATTAAATTAAATATGTTTGAGAATCATTGCACCAAATGTAAGTATTTATCCTAAATCAATAAAGCATCCGTAGTAATTTAGTTTGAGTTTAAAGAAGTTAATATGTGTTTAAGTTAATATGCATTGTTTTACCTTCGCAGTTTCAGATATTTGCTGTCTGGTTTCCACAATTCATAGTGGGTTTGTGAGCAGGTAAAAATAATCCCAAATGACATCCCTAAAATAACACCCCATATGCAAATAAGATATACAACCGCCCTTATCTTCTTTTTCTCTTTTCTCCTGGCAGGCTGCGGGTCATTCAGGCAAAAGGACCACACGGAAACCCTGCATATCATCCACGCCGGCAGCCTGACCTATCCGGTGAAGCAAATCAGCGAGGCTTTCCTTGAAGAGAATCCGGGGGTCCGAATCCTCACTGAGGCGTGGGGCAGCAAAGCCGGTGCCAGGCGGGTCATGGAGCTGGAGACCCCCTGCGATGTGTTTCTTTCGGCAGATTACGCGGTGATCGAACAGATGCTGATCCCTGACCATGCCGGCTGGTACCTGCCCTTCGCTTCCAATGAAATGGCGATTGTTTATTCGACAAATTCGCGGTATTCCGATGAGATAGATGCAGAGAACTGGTTCGAGGTGATGCTGAGGCCTGATGTGGCGATCGGACGAAGCGACCCGGACCAGGACCCGTGCGGGGTCCGCGCCGTGTTTACTTCCATGTTGGCAGAAAAGTATTATGGGGTAGGCGGACTGGCAGAAGAGCTGCTGGAAAAGGACAGACAGAACATCCGGCCCAAGGAAACGGACCTGATCGCCCTGCTGGAAAGCAACCACATCGACTATATCTTCCTGTACCGCAGTGTGGCACAGCAGCACAAACTTCCATACCTTCGTCTGCCCCCTGAATTAAGCCTTGGAGACCCTGGGCTGTCTGATTGGTATGCAAAGGTGGAGATACAAACGCTTGGCGCCACCCCGGGTTCCCGCATCACCGAAACCGGACAGGCCATGGTCTATGGGGTAAGCATTCCTTTTAAAAGCAAGAACCCAACCCTGGCCACGGCCTTTGTTGAGTTCCTGCTGGATCCGGAAAAAGGGCAAATAATCATGGAGCAAATGGGCCAGCCGGGTATTCCCCCGGTACCGAACCCATGGCATGAGGCCATGCCTGAAGGGATTCGAAGGCTCGCACTTCCCTATGAAGACCAATAAATTGGTCCGATTAGCCTAAAACCGTACGGTGAGTCCAGCCGTGAGCGCTCCCAGTGAGCCATACCCCCCTTCCACGAAAACGGCGAGATTGTCTGAGAAATAATACCGGGCTCCCGCAACGGGTCCCACGAAAAGCCGGATCTGGTTACTGTAGTGATCTCCAAACCCGGATGTAGTGGAACTGTAATTCCGCAGTTGCAAGCCGCCCATCAAGGTCACGTAAAGGTCAAGCTTCGTCTCGTCAATGTCCCCGTCAAGCAGCTCATTTAAGATCCCCGTATAATGGAAGCTACCCCGTAAGCCCGCATGAATGAAGGTCCATGCGTAATTCCAATTCGGATGCCTGTAGTTCCAGCGGTTGAACCCGACGAACGGACCTGCTGTAATGTATTCATGCAGTCCGATTTCAAGCGAGGCGCTGAGCGGTGGAAACCCTATGGATCGTGAACCTGCCCACCCATAGCCGTAAGAGCCCACGCTGATACCGGCACTAAATAGCTTCACAGTGCTGTAATCAACTGTCCCCCCGGCACTCTGCCCGGCTGCAGGATTCTGAACCGCAAGGAATAGACCCATCACTATCATAAGTGCAATTTTTCTCATCTTATTCGTTTTTTTGGTTAGTAAATCAGGTTTGACGCAAAAAAGTAAAGTTAATCAATAATCCTGTTCGTTCTGCAACAAAAAATAGCCGGCATGGGGAATTAATCAGACAAAACTCCCCCAATCCGCAAAAT
>SLNU01000072.1 GCA_007132865.1 Bacteroidales bacterium
ACCCGGGTGGATAAACGAGAACAGGCGCTGGCAAAGCCGGCAGGTAAATATTGCCTTCAGGACCTTGTACCCGGTATCACCCGGTCCCAGTCCGTCTCCATGACCGATATAAAACCGTTTCCCATCAAAGACCCTTTCGATGGGACGGCGATGCACGGTTAGTCCAATTTCCTTCTCCAGGTAATCAAACGCCCAGAGGTCGTGATTGCCTGTAAAAAAATGCAGTTTTACCCCCCGGTCGGCCAACTCGGCGAGTTTCCCCAACAGCCTTACAAAGCCTTTGGGCACTACGGTGCTATACTCAAACCAGAAATCAAAGACATCCCCTAGCAGAAAAATCTCATCGGCGTCAGGGGCGACCGAATCCAGCCAACGTACCAGCAGCTTTTCCCTTCTCAGGCTACTTGCGGGATCCGGAACCCCCAAATGGCTGTCAGATACAAAATAAATTTTTCCAGATGCATCGGCCATTACGGGAAGTGGTGAGTTTCAAGCAAAAGACAAACCTACATGTTTTTTCTGCAATCCCCAAACAAAAAATCGGCGCCCGGGAGTTCGCCAAAAGTTGTATATTTACCTGTCTTATGCAGCAGCGAAAAACCAATAGTATATACCAACCATATAATCAAGCGTAAAATTAAAATGAAAAACCTGATTGAAGCACTGAAGGAACTGAAGGGGAAAGAGATCGAACCCAACCTGTTAAGGCAGACTTTGGAGTCAGTCGACCTGAAAAATATCTCCATAAAAGAAGCGTTGAAGGACCTCAAGACCGACGAGTTCAACCGCCAAATCGTCATGGAAGATCCGGTCCAGGTTTTCCTCATGACCTGGCCCCCCCAGTTTTTCTATCCGATACACCAACACAACAATTTCTGGGGATTTGTGATTCCAGTGCAGGGATTTCTTTCCGAAACCATTTACGGGCATGCTGCCAACAAGCGGAAAATGTTTATCCATCCGACGAAAACCTTTAAAAAAGGCGAGCTGATTTACGAGCCCCTGAATGTGATACACAAACTACAGAACGCCTCCCCCATTGAATCCATGGTTACGCTGCACGTGTATTACCCTCCAGTATACGATTTTAAGGGCACCATGATCTTTGACGCCAAGAACCGGCGCATGGCCGTGCTGAACGAGAAAGCCAAAGACCTTAGCTGGGAACTTCCGGAAGACAATTTTGAACTGATTGAGGAGGAAGCCTACGACCTGGAGAAACTTTGGTAGATCGCGCGCTATAAAGTAGGTGTTGCGCCAAACATCCTTGCCAGTTTTGATTCCAGACGCCGTGGGCTCAGTCCTTTGGCAACGATATTCATATCGCGGTCGATCAATACCGCGTAAGGGATGGCTTCCACATTGTAAAGCGCCACCACCGGAGAGCTCCAGAACCTGAGGTCGCTGACCTGCGGCCATGTGATTTCGTCCTCTTCTATTCCCAATACCCACTGGCTCAAGGTCCTGTCAAGTGAGACCGCATAGATCTCGAAGCCTTTGTCGTGGTATTTCTCATAAATCTTTTTCAACTCCTGGTTGGATCTGCGGCATGGAGGACACCAGGCAGCCCAGAAATCCAAAAGCACCACCTGCCCTTTCAGCGAGGATAGGGCGATTGGGTTGCCGTCGGGGTCGGGCAGCACGATATCCGGGGCAGGTGATCCGGGAGCAAGATGTTCTTCTGCCAGCAGGCGCTGGCTTTCCTGCCTTTTATGTTCACTCACCCTTCTTTTGAGGTCGATCACGTGTTTGTTTTCAGGATATGCGGCTGAGAGGCTCTGGCTCAGGTTGTCAAAATATTCAAAATGCTCATGCTCCCTGAGCACCAGTTTGTTCCCAAAGTTCTGATAAAGTGCAAGGATGGAGGCCAGTGAGCCTGAATTTTCTTCAATGAACGCCTTGATAAAAGTCTGGTGTTGCTCAAACAAATCTTCGTAGGCTTGCAGCAGCTCCTTTCTTTTTTCTTGAAAATCAGGTTCGTACCTGCTCTTCCGAAACACCCTGTTCAGGGAATCCACCTTGCCGTAGTCTGCCCATTGGCGCTTGTTCATCATGGAGATCAACTCGGATCCGGGGGAGCCACTCACTTCAAAGCTCTTTCCGAGTCGCTCGGGATCACCCGAAAACACTACGTTCTCACCCGGCTCCAGCAGCAGGGTCACAAAATTCTTCTCGTCTACCCGCAGGATAAAAAAACCGGCTTCGTCAATGGTCTTGTGGTAATCCACCTGGCCCTCCGCATCCACCCACAGGGTGTCTATGGGAATCAGGTCGGTCGTGGTCAACTCTTCCAATGTCAAAAACCGGTCTGATGCGTTCTCAAGGGTACCCTGCAAGACGACCTCATTTTTTGCCCTTTGCTGCCCAAGGCAGGACACAAGGGCAATAAAAACAAAGACCAGAATCAGGTTTTTTCTCATCAGCATTCAAGCATAGTAATTCGCAATTCAAAGATAATCTATTTGTTAGCTGGCAAAATCCTTTTAAGATTTTTTAACCTGGCAGGGTCTCCGCGCGCGCGGATTTCACTATTTTGCAGTTTTTCCCCAGAAAAAAAAGCCAAGGACTATAAATGCAGAAGACAAGGCGGTGCTGAGCAGGCTGCGCGACAGGGTTTGTCCGAACTCGGTAAAACGGAAGATTTCGAGGAAGAACAACGGGACATGGTGGAGCATTACCAGCAGCAAGGTATAGGTTGCCACCCAGGTCAGTCCCTGCGTGGCAATTCCCGGCACGGTTCCAGGCTCAAAGTCAGATTTAACTGAGATCAGACGGATCACCGCCGGGCGGCAGAAAGCCATGAACACTGTGGCTGCCGCATGCATGCCTAGGGAATCCTGAAATACATCGATGGTCAATCCGACAAAAAAAGCCGAGAAGAGCAGCGTCCAGCCTGATACGTCGATTGGCAGCAGCAGGACAAGCAACAGGTAAACATAAGGGTTGGCATAGCCCCCAAAGTGTATATTGTTGAATACAAGCACCTGTGCAAGCAGCAGCAGCAGGAACAAGAACACATACCTCAGTATCCCTTGTATATCCATATCTATAAATTCAGCTCTTCGAGCTGGTCCTGTTCATCACCCATCATATCTGTCACCACATACACATATCCCAGTTTGTTGAAATCCAATGCCAGGTCGATGCCGGCACTGAAAAAGTTTTCTCCCCTCCTGATCTCGAAGTCAGACACCGTGCCAATGAATACATCCTTCGGAAACATTCTTGAAAACCCGCTGGTCACTATGGTATCGCCCCTTGCCAGTTCCACATGTGAAGGGATATAGGTCATGGTGGCCTGGCGGTAGTCTCTCCCTTCCCAGATTAATGTCCCGATGTATTCCTGCCTTTTCAAGCGGACACTGATCTGCATGTCCTGATGCAGCAGGGAAATGACCGTCGAGAAATTTTCCGATACGTTCTTGACGATGCCCGCCACCCCGTTCATAGTTATCACGCCCATGTCTTGTTCGACCCCGTGTTTTCTGCCCTTGTCGAGGGTCATGAAATTGTTCCTTCGCTGCACGGAATTGTTGATGACCTGTGCACTGATGTAGCGGTACCTTTGTATTTGGGTGGTATCAGCAAATTCCATGCTCTGGTCGTCCCGGACCAGGAAAGCGGATGCTTCCTTTTCCAGCAGGCGGGCATTCTCTGCGGCCAGGTCGCGGTTGACCCGGGTAAGTGAAAGGTACTGACTTACAGAGCTCACGCCATCATAAAATCTCCCGGCTATGGCGTTGCCCGAATGCAGAAAAAAGCTGCGCTGGTGATGGTGGTGCTGGATGATTAACAATATGGCCAGCGTTTCCAGCGTGATGAAGACAAAAAAGAAGTAATTCTTGGCTATGAAGTTGAACAGGTTTCGCATGGTCAGGCTTCCGTCCGGGTGCTTTATTTGATCAGGAACGGGAATTTGTCAAAATTCTTCAGTGCAATGCCGGTCCCCCGGGCTACCGCCCGCAGCGGGTCTTCCGCCACATGCACCGGCAAACGGGTTTTCACTGCAATACGTTTTGAGAACCCCCTTAGCAGGGAACCCCCTCCGGCCATATAGATCCCGGTACGATAGATGTCAGCCGCCAGCTCCGGGGGTGTCATCTCCAAGGTGTTCATCACGGCAGCCTCAATCTTGGAGATGGACTTATCCAGCGCGTGGGCCACCTCGCTGTACCCTATCTTGATCTCCCTTGGAATCCCGGTCATCATGTCCCGGCCATGCACGGCAATGTCGGGTGGCGGGTTTTCCAGTTCAGACAGGGCCGATCCGACTTCGATCTTGATTTTTTCAGCCGTACGCTCTCCGATCAGGATATTATGCTGCTTGCGCATGAACTCCATGATATCGGCCGTGAAATCGTCGCCCGCGATGCGGATGGATTTATTACAGACGATGCCGCCCAGCGCGATCACGGCAATTTCACTGGTACCACCCCCCACATCGATTACGATGTTTCCGACCGGTTCCAGCACATCTATGCCGATGCCTATGGCTGCCGCCATGGGCTCGTGGATGAGGCGGACCTCCTTGGCCCCTGCCTGCTCGCAACTGTCGCGCACGGCCCGCTCCTCCACCTCGGTAATGCCTGAGGGTATGCAAATCACCATTTTCAGGGAGGGAGGGAACAGGGGTTTTTTATTATCGGTCATTTTTATCATGGCACGGATCATGGCCTCGGCGGCCTGAAAATCTGCGATCACCCCGTCGCGCAAGGGTCTCAGGGTACGAATGTTGTCATGGGTTTTCCCATGCATCATCATGGCCTGTTTGCCCACGGCGATGATCTTGTTGGTGGAACGGTCAATGGCCACGATCGAGGGTTCCTCGACCACCACCTTGTCGTTGTGGATGATTATGGTATTGGCCGTGCCCAGGTCAATGGCAATCTCCTTGGTTAAAAACGAGAATAAACCCATCAGGTAATATGTATTTTAATTATGAATGCACCAATGTTTTAATGTCTGAAATGCCGCTTGCCGGTGAAGGCCATGGCCATTTCTGCCCGGTCGCAATAGTCGACCGACTCCTGGTCTCTGACCGACCCGCCGGGCTGTATCACTGCCGTAATCCCCGCCCTGTGGGCAATCTCCACACAGTCAGGAAACGGAAAAAACGCATCAGAAGCCATCACCGCCCCGTCGAGCGAATGTCCGTATGCCTTTGCCTTGGCGATTGCATGGTTCAGCGCATCCACCCTGGAGGTCTGCCCCATGCCGGTCCCCACCAGCCTTTGGTCCTTCACCAGCGCGATCGCATTGGATTTCAGTTGACGAACGATCCAGTTGGCCAGGAGCAAATCCTGCTCCTCCCCTTTTCCCGGGTTTTTTTTCGTCGGATGGGTCCAGCCATCCGGCATCACCTCTGCGGCATCGGCCGTTTGCCAGAGCACCCCGTTCAATAAAGAACGGAAGCCCGATGCAGGAATCCCGGTTTCCTTCCTTTTCAAAAGAATGCGGTTCTTCTTCTGTGTCAGAATGTTGAGCGCTTCATCATCGAATCCGGGAGCGATCAGCACTTCAAAGAACAGTTCATTAATAGCATACGAAACCGCCTCTGTAATGTTGCGGTTTGCGATCAAAATCCCACCGAAGGCCGAGACAGGATCACCCGACAGGGCGTCCTCCCAGGCCTGCAGCAGATTATCCCTAACAGCCATGCCGCACACATTGGTATGCTTGATGATGGCGAAGCAATGCCCGCTGCGCCCCTGCATGACCTGCAATGCGGCGTCCACATCCAGCAGGTTGTTGTATGACAGGGCTTTGCCATTGAGCTGCTCGAACATGGCGTGTAGGTCCCCAAAAAACCTGCCCTGTTGGTGGGGATTCTCCCCGTACCTCAGGGGCACGGACCGGCGGATGCTGTGCTTAAAGGATGCCGGTTGTGTCACAGCCTTATGGTCCCCCGCCAGTTGCTCCTGTTGTGCCCCGGCGTCTTGTGCCCCTGCGTGCTGTGTAGCGGCTTGTTGTGCATCGGCTTGCTGTGCCCCGTCCATCTTTCCCCCGGCCATCTGCCTCCCGGCCAGGTAAGAATAAATGGTCGTGTCGTAATGAGAGGAAACATCAAAAGCTGCAGCTGCAAAGCTTTCCCTGTCGGCCAGGCTGGTCTTTCCCCCGCTCTGTTCGATCAGGTTGGCAGCCGCATCAAAGTATTCCGGGTCCGGCACCACCAACACATCCCGGTGGTTTTTCGCAGCCGCCCTGATCAGCGAGA
>SLNU01000049.1 GCA_007132865.1 Bacteroidales bacterium
CCCCTCCACCTCCGCCCCCACCGGACACAGAGTACGATATGGCGTTCTATTCAACGGACGACGTTACTCGGTTACAGAATCGCGCATCCGGCGATGGTCCCTACTATACTTGGGGGGATGCTTCGCATGGTGCGCATACGCCAAACGATGGCGAACGCATTCTTGCCTTAGCGCAGGACTATCACGCAAATCCAAGCTCATCGTTCTGGGTAGCCCCAGTCCCAATGGCCTCGGGGACCGCGTGGTTTGGTGAAAACGAACCGACTGAATTGGCTTCGCGTCCTTTGGCGGCTGCGCTTTGTTCGGTGGCTCGCCCCGATCATCCAAACCGGGAGTCTTGGCGGGCAAACGTTAAACAATTGCTCTTAGACACGGCAAATCACCCCAACCATGACTTCACCGACGACAGTAAGTACCCAATTTCCTTCCTTGGGTTTGCGCCTTCGCCAATCTTTGCTCATTCCGGTTGGGTGTACCGAATGTTGAAGATGTACGACTTACTCGGTCGAAGTTACTTTTCATCGTCAGAGCTTGCTCTTCTTGACCGTTGGTTCTGGGGGTGGGCAAACTATGCCGCTAAGCACTTTGCTACTAGGACGACTATTCGCCACATTCCCGGACGTTACTCGTTCGACTTTGCAACCACTCATTCGGATCTAACCGGACCTTATGAGCAAAACGGTTCTAATTTCCGTCCGTATGATGGCGGCCCCTTCGTGTCTGCGGGTGGTGCTTTTGCTAATAATAGAACTCTGTCTCAACCCATGATCGCCTCGGCAGTATGCCACTATTTCATTTGGCACGACGTAACGCCAGGGACTGGTGGAACACAACCTGCGTATGGATGGTTTACTCGACCTGAGATGTTGTTGGAGATTGAGGTTGCGTATCGTGCGTGGCTTCACTTCTCAGTTTCGCCTTTGGGTTATACGTTCGACTTCCATCGAGGAGGAGAACCGCAGCCTCCTACAGGCGGCTTTGGTTACGCAGCCAACGAGATTGCAAAGGTCCTTAGTATTGCAGTTGACTTTGCTCGCCGTGGCGACATGTCGCTGCTAAATCTATCAACCTCAGGTGGGCACGAAAATACTGCGGGATCTCCATCGTCGATTCTAGGGAGCGTTGCTTCGGACTTCCCAGGCAAGAGTATGGAGTTCGTTCTATGGTCCTTGTCTCGTTATGTAAACGACGCATGGGGTCGACGTCAGCAGGGTGTTCCCCTAATTCACGATAAGCCTTACCATGACGTTCTACTCAACGCTAAATTCTCTCGATACGGGGGACCTAACCCGATTATTACATCGGCGTGGCGGCGTTCTGGCAATAACTTTCCCGCGCATGCGGCACCGCCAGTTCAGGGGCAAGGACGATGGAATGGCTACGGAGGTGTACAAAGCCTGTATCTTGGCGGCCTCCTCGAGGAAGCTCCATAACTCATTCCAACCGGTAAGGAGTCGTGATGATTAATTTTAGACACCATGGCTCCTTTACCAACATGGAGACATTCCTCAAGAGGATGGAAAACCTCGATATTCGTAGGGCCTGCGAGTTATACGCACAAGATGGTGTAGCTGCGCTCTCTGCAGTCACACCAAGAGACTCTGGAGTGTCATCTATCTCTTGGGGCTACAGAGTTCGTGTAACTCGCAGGTCCGTAACAATCACGTGGACCAACAGCAGTGTTAACCAAGGGTTCCCGATTGCTGTTATGCTGCAGTATGGCTATGGAACCGGAACAGGTGGTTACGTGCAAGGAAGAGACTACATCAACCCCGCGATTCGTCCAGTGTTTGATCGAATTGCTGAAGGCGTATGGAAGGTGGTGACATCCGCATGAGTAGTATTGACCGTCGTGTAGTTGAGATGGAGTTCGATAATCGGCAGTTTATGAACGGTATCAAGGACTCTTTGAGTGCCCTTGATCAACTTAAGAAAGGGCTTGCGCTGGATGGCGCCACTAAGGGCCTTAAAGGTATGGGGGACGCTAGTAAGGGCTTCAACTTAGATGGTATTGCTTCTGCAGTAGACAACATCTCTAATAAGTTCTCTGCGCTTGGCGCCATTGGATTTGCGGCCCTTCAGCGTCTTACTAACGCCGCTATTGATCTTGGTGTTAAGATGGCTCGAAAGGTCATCGATCCTATATTTGGGGGCGGTAAACGAAGAGCCCTCAATATTGAGCAGGCTAAGTTCCAGTTCCGTGGTCTAGGCATGGATGTCGATGCCACGATGGCCAGCGCACTTGAAGCTGTCCAAGGAACTGCTTACGGACTTGACGAGGCGGCTAAGGCTGCGGGTCAGTTCGGTGCTAGTGGTATGGAAGCCGGCGATGACATGACTAGCGCGTTGCGCGCCATCTCTGGTGTTGCCGCAATGACTAGTAGTGAGTATGACGATATTGCCAACATCTTCACGAAGGTGGCTGGTAACGGTCGTGTTATGGGTGACGACCTTCTGAGGATGTCTTCTCGAGGTCTGAACGCAGCCGCAACTCTGGCAGACTCTCTGGGCATCTCGGAGCAAGAAGTTCGACAGCTAGTCACTGAGGGTCAGATCTCGTTCGAGATGTTCTACAAGGCTATGGACGAGGCATTCGGCGAGAACGCAACGAAGGCTAATGAGACCTACACGGGTTCTCTGGCTAACATGCGCGCTGCGCTGGCCCGAATCGGTGCTCGCGGTTTCACGCCCTGGCTGGAGCAGCAGCGAGACCTGTTCAACTCCCTTTCGCCCGCTATTGATGCTGTCGGCACAGCATTAGCGCCTGTGATTGACCAGTTCATGAACTTCACGGGACGCGGTACTGACGGTCTAATCAGGATGATCGACGGGTTTGACTTCAGTAGGTTAACCCTGGTGTTTACGCCTCTTATGGCTATATTTAAGAATCTTTACCAGGCAGGTAAGGCTTTCTTACTTCCAATCCGAGAGGCTTTCAAGCAGATCTTCCCGCCGAAGTCCCTTGAAGACATCAATGCGATGCTCAAGGCCATTCAGAGGTTTACGGCACGGCTTCAGTTGGACGGCGATACGCTTTACCATCTCCAACGAGTCTTTGCTGGGTTCTTTGCTATATTTGGAATTGGTTGGGAGCTTGTAAAGGCTGCCGCTAAGTTCCTCGGCGAGCTCTTTGGGGTGGTGTTTGACGGCTCTAGCGGTTTCTTGATGGGCGCCGCTAATGTTGGCGACTTCCTTGTTGCACTTCATGAGGCTGTAAAAGAAGGTAAGCTATTTGAGAACTTCTTTGTCAATCTCAGAAAGTTTATGGAACCTGTAATTAATGTTCTGAAGCGGGTTGGCAACGCGGTATCGTCGCTGTTTGACTTCGACGCGCCTTCGTCTTCAGGCATGGTTAGTTTCTTCAAGGGACTTGAGCCGTTTGCCAAGCTGGGCGAGATCATCGTCTCCGTTTGGAATCGAATTACAAGCGCAGCTACCAAAGCCTGGGGTGTAATGCAGCCCGTGGTCTCTAAGATTAGAGAAGCATTTAGAGACATTGGCGGAGCGCTTATCGATGCCTTTCAGACGATGGACTTTGCCAATGTTCTCGACGTAATTAAAACCGGTTTCTTGGGCGGCCTCCTCCTGGCTTTCCGACGGTTCGTAGAGAACATGTCTAATGGTGTTGGTGGAGCGGTTGGTCGACTCACTGCGCCCTTTGCCAGTTTGACCTTTACGCTCAAAAACATGCAGGCAACGCTCCGCGCGATGACATTGCTTCAGATTGCCCTCGCAATTGGTGTTATGGCCGCTTCTGTTCAAGTCTTGGCGAATGTCGACTCTGCTGGGTTGTCTCGAGCACTTACCGCTTTAACCCTTATGTTCACTCAGCTCATTACCGCGCTGGCATTGTTCACTAAGATTGGCGGCGCTAAAGGCCTCATCAGCACAAGCGCTGGTCTTATTCTTTTGGCTGTAGCGGTTCGTATTCTAGCCTCTTCCGTCAAGACACTTGCTGAACTTAGTTGGGAAGAGCTTGCTAAGGGTCTTACCGGCGTTACTATTTTGATTGGATCTCTGACCCTTGCGGTTAGGGGTATGGCAGGCCAGACGACCGGGATGATCAAAGCTGGCGCAGGACTTCTGCTGCTGTCTATCGGAATCAAGATCCTGGCAAGTGCTGTGAGCGACCTCTCAGGTCTTAGCTGGGAAGAAATGGCTAAGGGACTCGTTGGTGTAGGTACGCTGCTTGCATCCCTTGCTATATTTACAAAGCTCGTTGAAACCAATAAGGCCGGGGTCCTGCAAGGTGCTGGTCTTGTCTTGTTGGCGGCAGGGATCAAGATCCTGGCAAGTGCTGTCAAGGACTTCTCTGGTCTAAACTGGGAAGAGATTGCTAAGGGTCTAGTTTCAATCAGTGGTATTCTAGCTGCCTTTGCTCTGTTCTCTAGAACCGTAGGTAACCCAGCTAAACTCATTGCTTCGGGTATTGCTCTGGTTGCTGTTGGCGCTGCTATGAAGATTCTGGCAAGTGCCATGGCGGACTTTGGAAACCTATCGTGGGAGGAGATTGCTAAAGGCCTTCTCTCCATGGCGGGCGCCCTAACCGCTATTACTATCGCAATGAACCTTATGCCTCCGACCATGCTGTTGTCTGCCGTAGCGCTTGTTGCGGTTTCGGCAGCGCTGATTCTTATCGGCAAGGCGATGGAGCAGATGGGCGGTATGTCTTGGGACGAGATTGCTAGAGGTTTGGTTACTCTGGCGGCATCTCTGGCCATTATTGCAGCCGCTACTATGCTCATGACCGGTGCTCTCCCAGGTGCCGCAGCTATATTGGTGGTGGCAGCTGCACTGAGAATCTTTGTTCCTGTGCTTGAGACGCTGGGCAACATGTCCATGCGGGAAATTGCCACAGGACTCGGTACTCTAGCGGCAGTCTTTATCGTTCTTGGTGTTTCGGGTATGCTTCTTGCTCCCGTCGTGCCTGTTCTTCTGGGTCTTGGTATTGCGGTAGGCCTTCTGGGTGTGGGTATGCTAGCTGCAGGCGCTGGTGTACTGGCGTTCTCGATTGGTCTTACTGCTTTGGCCGCCGCAGGTACTGCTGGTGTTGCTGCTATTGTTGGTATCGTTGCTGGATTGCTTGGTTTGCTTCCTATGGTTGCGACCCAGATTGGTCTAGCTATTGTAGCGTTTGCGAACGTGATTGCTACTGCCGGTCCAGCTATTGCAGCAGCTATGACCGCAGTGATTAAGGCCATGGTCAAAGCAGTTAGTGATAATGTGCCCGATATTCTCAGGCTTGTACGGACGCTAGTAACCGAGTTCCTTGCACTTCTGGTGGACTTGGTTCCAAAGATTGCTCGAGCTGCTCTTCAGATCATGAATGGTATTCTTCAGGCTCTGGTAGATGAAATTCCAAAGATCATTGCTAAGGTCGTAGACCTTGTGGTTTCAATGCTCGAAGAGCTGTCCAAGGGCGTCCCACAGTTTGTTAAGTCGGCGACTGCACTAATGGTCGCGTTCCTTGATGAACTAGCTAACAACATCGGTAAGGTAATCACTGCAGCGGTGGACATTGTCATCGCTATTGTCGACAGTATTGCCGCAGAAGGTGTGCGACTCGCTACGGCCGCAGCAAATGCTCTTATTGATTTCTTGAACGGACTAGCTACTGCCATCCGTCAGAAGTCTGGAGAAATTAGAGCAGCGGGTCGAAACATTGCTGGCGCAATCATCGAAGGTATGACTGGCGGTCTTAGCGCTAACGTGGGTAAGGTTGCCACTGAAGCGCGAAACGTCGCTAGAAGTGCTCTTAGTTCGGCAAAGAATTTCCTTGGCATTAAGTCTCCATCTACCGAGTTCCGTAGGTTGGGTGCATGGTCTGGAGAAGGTATGGCCGAAGGACTAGAGAGCTCGGGCAAGGTCATTTCTGCTGCAGCAAGACACGTTGGTGAAGAAACTATTGAGGCCATGTCCGACTCGATTGCTGGGTTGGCAGGGATTCTCGATAGCGATCTAAACCTTAACCCGACAATCACGCCGGTCATTGACATGTCTGATGTCAACAAGGGTGTTCGGGAGCTAGATTCTCGCCTTACGCCCAGGGAGATTGATGTTGATGTTGCATATTCTAAGGCCAGGGATGCGTCAGTTCGGTATCGTGCCCTCAAGGCGACAGATGCAGGAACGTCGACTATTCCAGAC
>SLNU01000176.1 GCA_007132865.1 Bacteroidales bacterium
AAAGGACCCTGTCGGACCGTACGGAGCCAAGGGCATTGGGGAAATCGGCATGGTGCCCACCGCTGCAGCGGTCGCGAATGCGTTTTATGCCTTTGACGGAATGAAAAGGACCCGCCTGCCGATGGGGAAAAATAAAGAAAAAAAATAAACCCGGAAGGACACACCATGGGGATTACATTAAAGAATGCGACATACGTGGACTGGGAGAGCCTGGAGTTCACGACGACCGACATCCAAATTGAAGGAGAAGAAACGGCCGAGATCGATTGCCGGGGAAAGCTGGTTACCAAGGCTTTTGCCGTCGGCCACCACCACGTGTACTCTGCCCTGGCCAGGGGGATGCCTGCCCCGCCGGTCAAGCCGACAAACTTTCCGGAGATCCTGAAATATATCTGGTGGTCTCTCGACAAATGCCTGGATGAGGAATCCATCTATTATAGCGCATTGGTTACGGCCATGGCGGCAGCGAAGGCAGGATCGGCACTTGTCATCGACCATCATGCATCTCCTAATTATATCAGCGGATCATTGGACATAATTGCCAGGGCCTTTGATGAGGTTGGCGTCAAACATTTACTTTGTTATGAGATTACCGACAGGGACGGCAGGGAAAGGGCCGAAGCCGGACTGGAGGAAACAGGTCAACACCTGAAGAAACGGCCGGGGCTTGTCGGACTGCATGCCTCGTTCACCGTGGGGGATGAAACCTTGTACCGGGCCGTGAACCTGATGAAGGAAACCAACTCAGGGATACATATGCATGTGGCGGAGGACTTGTCTGATCAGGAACATTGCCTGAAAAATTACCGGAAAAGGGTTGTGCAACGGCTTTCCGAAGCCGGTGTGCTGAACTCCCCGAAGACCATCCTGGTACATGGCCTGCACCTGGAAGGGCAGGAGCGGGAGATTATCCAGCAGTCCCCTTGCTGGGTGGCCCAGAACATGGAAAGCAATTTGAAGAACAAGGTGGGGTTCTTTAATGGAGTCGGATTGGGCCACAGGGTCATGCTGGGAACCGACGGCATGCACGGGGATATGCTCCAAAGCCTGAAGGCCGCGTTTTTTGTCGGACAAAAGTTTGACGCCCTCGATCCTGCCGCTGCTTACCAACGCTTCCGGAATGCCAATCGCTATGCCGCTCAGAACTTTCCCGGCAGCAATGAGAATGACCTGGTGGTGCTTGACTATGACCATCCGACGAAAATTAACAAAGAGAATTTTATCGGGCACTTGCTCTTTGGCATCAATTCCAGCCATGTGCGCGACGTGATCGCCGGGGGAAGGCTGGTGGTGAGAGACAGGGTGATCCAAACGGTCGACCAGGAAGCTGTGCTGGCCGAATCAAGGGAGGTGGCAAGCAGGCTGTGGAAACGAATGTGGAAATAATGGCCTTTTTTCGTTAGTTTAGCAAATAAAAACACAATTCAGTAACGCCATTGGAAAAGATCCGGTCACATATCAGGCATGATGAGGAGTTTCACCAGAACCGTGACTTCAATCACCGCATGCTGCAAAGCCATAGGGAGATCCTCCAACGGGTGATGCTGGGCGGTCCCTCCCACGCAGTTGAAAAACACAGGATGCGGAACAAACTGCTGGCGCGGGAACGCATCGACTTGCTGCTGGATCCCAACACGCCCTTTCTGGAGCTTTCGACACTGGCCGCGTACGGGCAGTATGGGGACGGGTTCCCATCGGCCGGGATTATTACCGGGATTGGGGTTGTGCATGGGCAGGAAGTGGTGGTGATCGCCAATGACGCGACGGTGAAGGGCGGCACCTATGTCAAGGAAACCATACGCAAGCACTTGCGGGCGCAGGAGATTGCCATGCAGAACAAGCTGCCGTGCATTTACATGGTGGATTCGGGCGGGGTTTTCCTCCCGGAACAGGCAGAGGTCTTTCCTGACAGGGATGACTTCGGACGCATTTTCTTTAACCAGGCCAGGCTTTCGGCAGATGGCATCCCGCAAATATCCATAGTGATGGGAAGCTGTACGGCCGGCGGTGCATACATCCCCGCGATGAGCGATGAAACCATCATCGTGAAAAACCAGGGGACAATCTTTATTGGGGGTCCGCCATTGGTGAAGGCCGCCACAGGGGAGGTGGTAAGCCCGGAAGAGCTGGGCGGGGCGGAAGTACATACGACCAAATCGGGCGTGGCTGACCATTTTGCGGAGAATGACCAGCATGCCATCGCCATTTGCCGGAATATCTTTGAAACCATCCAGCCAACCGAAAAGCAGGCGCTGGATGCTGCCAGGCCCGAAGAACCGGCCTACGACCCGGAAGAATTATATGGAATCCTGCAGTCCAACCCAAAAAAACAAACGGATCCATACGAGCTCATCGCCCGGATCGTGGATGGGAGCAGGTTTCAGGAGTTCAAGGCCCGTTATGCCACCACCCTGGTGACCGGCTTTGCCAGGATCATGGGATATCCGGTGGGCATCATCGCCAACAATGGGGTGCTGTTCGCGGAATCCTCGCTCAAGGGGACCCACTTTATTGAGCTGTGTAACTTCAGGAAGATTCCCATTCTTTTTTTGCAGAACATCACCGGCTTTATGGTCGGAAAAACATACGAAAACGCTGGTCTGGCCAGGGACGGGGCAAAGCTGGTACATGCCGTGGCCAATGCCAATGTGCCTAAGGTCACCATCATCACCGGGGGTTCCTATGGGGCTGGAAATTATGCAATGGCCGGAAGGGCTTTCGATCCCAACTTCCTGTTCATGTATCCCGGATCAAGGATCTCTGTAATGGGCGGGGCACAAGCTGCCAATGTACTCGCCCAGGTGAAGATCGACCAGCTGGAAGCAGCAGGGAAAACGGTGGATGAAAAGGAAATGGAAGAGATGAAAGCTTCCATCCTGGAAAAATACGAGGAAGAGGGTTCTGCCTATTACAGTACCTCCCGCCTGTGGGATGACGGGGTCATTGAACCGATGCAGACACGACAGGTGCTGGCCATGGCCATATCCATTTCATTAAACAGAAAATTCGGCGAACCCCGGAGCGGGGTTTACAGGATGTAATTGCTTACGAATGATTGTTTTCGACACGATAGAAACCACAATTGACGGCAGGATCTGTACGCTATGGCTGTCCAGGGAGGGAAACAGGAATGCCATCAACGGGCAAATGGCAGACGAGATCCTGAACTGCCTGGATGCTCTTGCCCATGACGAAGGTGTCAGGGTGCTGATAATCAGGGGCAAGGGCAAGGTATTTTGTGCCGGCGGGGACCTGAACTGGATGCTTTCCAGGGAGGCAAACAAGGCGGTTGAAAGGCCGGCGGACCTTTTGTCGCAGCTGTTTTATTCGCTCTATCACTTTCCGAAGCCCGTCATTGCCTTTGTGCATGGGTTTGCCATGGGCGGGGCGATGGGCCTCGTGGCCTGCGCAGATTTTGTGGTGGCAGCCGAAGATGCGTTTTTCGCATTTTCTGAGGTCAAACTCGGACTGGTGCCGGCGACCATCTCACCGTTTGTCGTGAAACGGATCGGCGAATTCCGGTCCCGCCAGCTGATGCTGCGTGGCGACAGAATCAGCGCCGGAGAGGCAAAGGATGCGGGGCTGGCAGACTTGTTGGTCCCGGCCCTGGGTCCAGGGGATGCCTCCTCCGGCAATCCCGTGACAGAAAGGCTGCTGGCAGAACTGGCGGGATCACTGGCAGCCAATGCCCCCCTGGCCATGCAGGCTTGCAAGGAGCTGGTAACCAAGGTCGCCTCGGCAGACATTACCGATGATCTCCTGGCCTTTACCTCCGACCTGCTCACCCGGATCAGCGGGGAACCCGAGGCAAGGGAAGGAATCCGGGCCTTCCTGGAGAAACGCAGGCCGGAGTGGCCGAAGGGGAATGAAAATTGAATGAAATGAGAAAGATTGATAAGGTACTCGTAGCCAACAGGGGGGAGATTGCCGTCCGTATTTTCAGGACGCTAAGGGAGATGGGAATATCCAGCGTGGCCGTTTACTCCGCTCCGGATACACAGGCCGTCCATGGAGGGATGGCAGATCAAAGCCTCCGACTGAAAGGCAAGGGCCTCTCCGAGACTTACCTGAATGGTCCGCAGATCATTGAACTGGCCCTGGCTTCGGGCGCCGATGCAATACATCCGGGCTATGGATTCCTTTCAGAGTCGGATGGGTTCTCAAAAGCGGTCAGGGAAGCGGGATTGGTGTTTATCGGACCAGGAGACGAGGCCATCCGCCTCATGGGCAACAAGGCTCAGGCCAGGCGCCTGGTGGCAGAGGCCGGGATCCCGGTTATAGAAGGAGCTGCCGGCAGGCCGGAAGAACTCGCGCTAAAAGCGGTGCAAATAGGGTTCCCGGTCCTGATTAAGGCAGCTGGTGGTGGAGGAGGGAAGGGGATGCGCATCGTATATGCGAAAGATGAGCTTGAGGAGACACTGGAGGCAACGCAGCGGGAGGCCCTGAGCTATTTTAGGAATGACGAGGTATACATCGAAAAATATCTGGAGAACCCCAGGCACATTGAGGTGCAGGTTCTGGCTGATCACCATGGAAAAGTACTCAGCCTGCTTGAAAGGGATTGCTCCATACAGAGAAGGTACCAGAAGATCATCGAGGAGGCGCCTGCCCCGGGCATCTCTGACGGCTTGCGTGAAAAGCTGATGGAGGCCGCCAGGACAATCGCCAGGCGCATTTCCTATACCAATGCCGGCACTGTGGAATTTTTGGTGAAAGGGGAGGATTTTTATTTTCTCGAAATGAATACCCGCATACAGGTCGAGCACCCGGTCACCGAAATGATCACGGGGATGGATCTCGTCCGGGAGCAATTGCACATTGCGATGGGCAGGCCACTTTCGATGCGGCAGGAAGACCTGATGGCAAACGGCCATGCCATTGAAGCAAGGGTATATGCCGAAGATCCGGCCCGTAACTTTTTGCCCTCCCCGGGAAAGATCATCCATTACCGGGAGCCCGGGAACAACGGACTGCGGATTGATACGGCCATGGAGGCCGGTTCTGTGGTAAGCATGGATTTTGACCCGATGATCAGCAAGGTGATCAGCCATGGATTCAATCGCACAGAGGCCATTCAAAAGCTAAGAGACGGGCTGCGAAACTATGCCATTCACGGGATACAGACCAATCTGGCTTTTCTGGACGGACTGCTGGGCTCGGAAGAATTTGCCCGCGGGGAGACCGATACCGGCTTATGTGACCGCCTGGTGGAAGGCGGTCTGGGCCATCAGCCCCCAAAAGAAGAATATGATGAACTGATGATTGCTGCCTTTCTTTTTGCGTCCAGGGAAAATGGCGCAGGGAAACAGGCTGTGTGGAGCAGGCTGGGCTACTGGAGACTCCTTATGTCACCAGAACTGCTCATTAGCGAGCGGGTTGTGCAGCGGAACCTGTTTTTCAAGAACCCTGAACGGTTCCAGATGGAACTGGCCGGCGAGCTGGTGGACTACCACCTGTTGAGGAAGTCCCGGCAGGAAATGAGCATTGAGGCGGCGGGCGTGGTGCACCAGCTTCGCTATACATGCGCACAGGATGACTCGGTGTGGATACAGAAAGGTTCATGTACCTGCCGTGTCAGATATGCACAAAAGATCGATGACAGGGAGCTGATCGGACTTGGTCACAGTCCCATGTCTTCAGAAAACAGCGTGGTAAAGGCACCCATGCACGGAAAGGTGATCAAGGTCAACGTCAAGCCTGCAGACATTGTCAACAAGGGAGATACCTTGCTGATCCTTGAATCCATGAAGATGGAGAACCGGATCGTGGCCACCGCAAGGGGGAAGGTGGAAAGCATTGCCGTGGAGGCAGGTGTGCTGGTATCCGACAACACCCCCCTGGTATACCTTTCATCCGTTACCTGAGAATTTGGTTTGCAGACTGTTCAATAATATTTTTTTTTCTATAAACAAAACTTTGAGAAAATTCGTTTGTTATTCAATTTATAACCTATTTATTTAAAAGTATGATCACCAGTCCGTTTTTAACTAAAGAGCACGAAGCGCTCAGGGCCCGGGTACGGGAATTTGCAGAAAAGGAGATTCGCCCGCTGGCGGCCGAACTGGATGAAACCGAGACTTTCTCTGTGGAATTAACCAGGAAAATGGGG
>SLNU01000178.1 GCA_007132865.1 Bacteroidales bacterium
TACATCAATATCCCGGTACGGTAAATTCTGGAGGCAAGCCAGGTGGTGAATACAAACCCGGCCACAAGCAGGGTCGCCGAGAGGAGCACCTCCGTGTACGGGACGCCAAACGGGATCCGGACCATCATGATCACCGGGGATGTCAGGGGAATCATGGATAGCCAGAAGGCTACCGGGCCGGAGGGGTTCGACATGACCATTTGTGCCATGATAAACGCGAACAGCAGGGGTATGGTGACTGGCAGCATGAACTGCTGGGTGTCTGCCTCGCTGTCGACCGCCGATCCGATCGCTGCGAACAGGGCCCCATACAGCAGGTAACCACCCAGGAAAAAGAAAATAAAGGACAGGATCATTACCGGGAAATTGATCGAGGCGAGGCCCTGCATGATTTGTCCCGCCTGGGTGTCGTGTTGGCGGATCATATCTCTTTGTGCTTGCAGCTCTTGTGGATTGAGCACCTGGCTGCTGGTCACAAACACCTGCTCATCGGGCGTGAATTGGAACAATTCGGGCATGCTTGCCCGCACGGTGCCGACAATGGCAAAGGTCAGTATGATCCAGATCAAAAACTGGGTCAACCCGACCAATCCGACGCCAAGAATCTTCCCCATCATGAGCTGAAAGGGCTTTACCGAAGAAACGATGATTTCCACAATGCGGCTGGTCTTCTCTTCCAGGACGCCCCGGAGCACCTGTGACCCAAAGAGAAAAATAAATACATAGATCAGGATGCCGGAAACAAAGCCCAGCCCCATGCTTACTTCCGGATGATCGGTCTGCTCAAGACCATCCTGTTTAATGCGTATGGCGTGGATATTAACCGGGGTTTCCACCTGCCTGAGAATCTCCGGGTCAATGCCTGCAGCTCCCAGTTTTAGTCCTTCGAACTCCAGTTTCAGGATGTTCTCGATATAAAGCTTGGTATTCAGGTTCGTGGCCTTCTCAGAGAACAGGCGCAGGGAGGAGGGGGACTCAAAGGCGATCTCGGGGATGTGCAGCACGGCGTCGAACCGGCCTTGTCGCATCAGTTCCAGGGCTTGGTCTATGCCGCTGGGCAGGGGAGTGAACCGGATATTGTTCGCATCCCTGAAACGGTAATAGAACAAACCGCTGTCATCCACGATCCCGACCTCATGGGTTTTATCGGAAATCTGGGTAAGGATTACGGGTGCAACCATCAGGCTGGCCATCAGGATGGGTCCGAGTATCGTCATCACGATAAAGGACCGTTTTCTGACCCTGCTCAGGTATTCACGCTTTATGATGGTCGCAATCTTATGTGACATGCTTGATAAAGATCTCGTTCATGCTGGGGGTATGTTCACTGAACCCGATTACCTGCACCTGGTCAATTAATTGCCTTAAAAGGTCATTCGAACCAGTCTGTTCCCGGCTTTTCACCCTGACTTGTACCAGCCCGTTGTTCCGGCTGGTGCTGATCACCTGGAAACGGCTGTCCAGCAAGTTCTCCATAGGCGTATGCAAGTTCTCCAGCTCCACATCGTAAATCTGCCCTGCGTATTGGCGCCGAATATCCTTAATGTTTCCCTCCAACACTTTCCGGCTTTTGTTTATCAGGGCAATGTCATCGCATAGTTCTTCCACAGAACCCATGTTGTGGGTGGAGAAAATAATGGTGGCCCCTTCTTCTCGCAAGCTGAGGAGTTCCTTCTTGAGCAGGTTCACGTTGATGGGATCAAAACCGCTGAATGGTTCATCAAAGATCAGCAGATCAGGCTTGTGAAGTACGGTAATGATAAACTGCACTTTTTGCTGCATTCCCTTGGAGAGTTCCTCGACCTTTTTATTCCACCAGGGCATCAGGTCAAACTTTTCAAACCAGCCGCGGAGCTGCCTTTTGGCATCCCCGGCGCTGATCCCCTTGAGCCGGGCCAGGTAAATCGCCTGTTCCCCGACCTTCATTTTTTTGTAGAGCCCCCGTTCTTCCGGAAGGTATCCGATTTTTTTTACGTCGGATGGGTGTAGTGCCTTGTTGTTCAGCAAAAGCCGTCCTTCGTCAGGGGCAATGATCTGGTTGATGATTCGAATCAGGGTGGTCTTGCCTGCCCCATTCGGGCCCAGAAGTCCGAATATCCGCTGCCTGGGTACCGTAATGCTCACATCATCCAGCGCACAATGCCCGCTGTAGTTCTTGGTAATATGTTCAGCCCTGAACAGAATATCCATTGGAGGCGGATGGTTTAATTAAATACCTCTTTCATGCGCTCGAAAAAGCTCTTGTCGGTCTTTTTCGGGTTGGGCTTGAAATTGTCTGATTGCTCCAGCTGCTTCAGCATGATCTGTTCTTCTTTGGAGGTGGCTTGCGGGGTCCATATATTGATGTTTACCAACAGGTCCCCTCTGCCATAGGAGTTCAGCATGGGAAGCCCCTTGCCTTTCAGTCTCAGGACCTTTCCGCCCTGGGTGCCAGGCTCGATTTTGATGCGGGCTTTGCCTTCGAGGGTTGGCACCTCTATATTGGTGCCCAATACGGCCTGCGGAAAGCTGATATGGTAATCATGCAAAAGGTTGCTGCCGTCGCGGATCAGCTTATCGTGCGGAATCTCTTCAACGAGGATGATCAGGTCACCTGGTATGCCGCCGCGTGGTGCGGCGTTGCCCTTGCCACTGAGTGACAATTGCATTCCTTCTGCCACACCTGCGGGGATATTAATAGGGATCACCTCCTCGTTCTTCACAATACCGTTTCCATAGCACTCTGAACATTTTTCCGTGATCACCTGGCCATCTCCGCTGCACTGCGGACAGGTGGAGGCGGTCTGCATTTGTCCAAGAAAGGTATTGGTGACCCGGGTCACACGGCCCTGGCCGTTACAAGTCGGACAGGTATGGAAGGCGCCGCCGTTTTTGGCCCCGGTACCGCTGCAGGGTTTGCAGGAGATGTATTTTTTTACCTTTATTTTTTTCTCCACACCGTTAAGAACCTCCTCAAGGCTGAGGCGCACCTTGATGCGCAGATTGCTGCCTTTGTTCACCCGCCGTCCGGTCCGGCCACTGAATCCGCTTCCGCCGAAGCCTCCGAACGCACCTCCGAAGATGTCCCCAAACTGACTGAAGATGTCATCCATGCTCATGCCACCCCCGAATCCGCCGCCACCATAATTATTGCCCATGCCTGCATGGCCAAATTGATCGTAGCGTGATTTTTTCTCGGCATTGCTAAGCACCTCATAGGCTTCGGCCGCCTCCTTGAACTTGGCTTCTGCCGTCTCGTCCCCGGGGTTCTTATCGGGATGGTATTTCAGGGCTTTCTGTCGGTAGGCCTTCTTGATCTGCTCGGGAGAAGCATCCCGTGAAAGGCCCAGTATTTCGTAATAGTCTCTTTTTGACATGAAAATTATTTTTTTTAGCTGGCCACCACCACCCTGGAGAAGCGGATGACTTTGCCATTCAGCATATAACCCTTCTGCACCTCATCAATGATCTTGCCTTTCTGGTCCTTGTCAGGGGCCGGAACATGGGTAATGGCTTCATGAAGGTCTGTGTCAAATACCTGTCCAATACTGGGTATTTCCTCCACCCCCTTTTGCCTGAGAATGGCCTTGAATTTGTTCAGAATGAGTACCAGTCCGTCGTTGGGCCTGGAACCTTCATTCCCCTGGCCTTCAACCTTGCATGCCCTTTCCAGGTCATCCAGAACAGGCAGCAGGGCAGTAATGATGTCGGATGAGGCTGTTTTGGCAAGCTCAATTCTCTCCCTGGCCGTGCGCTTGCGATAATTGTCAAACTCGGAGAACAGCCGAAGGAAACGGTCATTGACCTCCTCAAGCTTTGATGCCGGGTCTGATTCCTGCCTGTCAGCCTCGTCTTTTGGCTCCTCAGCCTGTTCTTTTTGCTTGTCAGTCTGGTCCTTTGACTTGTCAGATGCATCCAGGCCTGGTGCTTGCTGGTCTTCGGAGTTGGTTTTTTTTTGCTCTTTATTCTTCATGGATGGTCTCTAAATTTTCAACGCCCTTGTCTATCAAATAACCTGCCACACTGCCATGAAGGTCATTTTGTCAGTTTATGCAATCCTTTTAATACTGGCCCCGATTTTCTGCAGCCTGGTGTCAATCTGCTGGTAACCCCTGTCAATCTGGTCGATGTTGTGGATGATACTCTTCCCGTCGGCGCTGAGTGCAGCAATCAGCAATGCCACGCCTGCCCGTATGTCAGGAGAGACCATCTCCAGTGGCTTCAACAGGTGCTTTCTTCCCAGTCCGATTACGGTTGCCCGGTGCGGGTCACAGAGAATGATCTTGGCCCCCATGTCAATGAGTTTATCGACGAAAAACAGCCTGCTTTCGAACATTTTCTGGTGCAGCAGCACGCTGCCGGTGGCCTGCGTCGCCACCACCAATACGATGCTCAGCAGGTCAGGGGAGAACCCGGGCCAGGGCGCGTCGCTGATTGACAAAATGCTGCCGTCAATAAAGCTTTCAACCTCATAATTGTCCTGCGACGGGATATAAATGTCATCTCCGGTATGCTCCAACTGTATGCCAAGCTTGCGGAATACTTCCGGAATCATACCCAGCTGGTCATAACAAACATCCTTGATGGTAATCTCCGACCGGGTCATGGCGGCCAGTCCGATGAAGCTGCCAATCTCTATCATATCGGGCAGCAGCCGGTGGGTGCATCCCCCAAGCCGCTCCACGCCCTCAATCGTGAGCAGGTTCGAGCCCAGTCCTGAAATTTTCGCCCCCATGCTGTTGAGCATTCGGCACAACTGCTGCACATAAGGTTCACAAGCCGCATTGTAAATGGTGGTTTGGCCTTTGGCCAGGCTTGCTGCCATGACGATGTTGGCCGTACCTGTCACGGAGGCCTCATCCAGAAGCATATAGGTCCCTGTCAGGGACTTGGCCTCGATCTGGTATACACTGTTCTTTGCGTCGTAATGAAAGCGTGCGCCCAGTTTTTCCAGCCCAAGGAAGTGGGTGTCCAGGCGCCGCCGGCCGATCTTGTCTCCCCCGGGTTTCGGGATGATGGCTTTTCTGAACCTGGCCAGGAGTGGTCCGACGATCATCACCGACCCCCTCAGCATGGATACCTTGCGGATGAAGGTTTCCTGTTCAAAGAAGTCGGGGTCAACGCTCCCTGCATCAAAGGAATATTTACCAGGGGCAAGCTTTTTGACTTTTACGCCAAAGCCTGAAAGCAGATCAATGAGTTTGTTGACGTCGATGATGTCGGGAATGTTTTCGATGATGACCTCCTGGTCGGTCAGCAAAGTGGCGCAAAGGACCTGCAAAGCCTCATTCTTTGCTCCCTGTGGGATGATCTCCCCCTTGAGGGGATAGCCCCCGGAAATTTCAAAAGAACCCATATCGGACCATGGTTTTGGAAAATGAATGTTTCTGGCCGGAGGCCGGAAATTTTCACCAATAAACAAAAAAAAACGGAATCCGCCAAGGGAAGGAGACAGCTTGCTTTACTGGTTCTTTTTCCCTTTGTATTGCTGGTTCTTGCCATTGCCTGATTTGCCCTGGAACTTTTTCTTTTTCACCTTTTGTGGGATTTCAGGCATTTGAATAAGCTTGATGTTTTCGTCCAGCTCCAGTTTCCCGTCAGAAAGGTGTGACAGGTGGCTTGCAATCTCTTCGTCAGTGACCGCATCCCGGTTCCAGGCCAGGTAGGACTTTTTCAGGTGGTTGGCAATGAGCTTTATAAGCGCGGTTTTCTCTTCCCCGGGCTCCAATTCGCAGGCTTTTTCAATGATGCGTTCAATATGCCTTCCATAATGTTTGAAGGTGATGTTGTTGGCGGGGTAGGCGAGCCTTTCCGGCCTGCGGGCAAGCATCTGGGCGGAAGGTTTCGGATAGGGCGAATCCACATCCAGTTTGAAATCTGACATGATGAAGAGGTGATCCCACAGCTTGTGTTTGAAATCATTCACGTCCCGGAGATGGGGGTTCAGCTGGCCCATGACGTTTATGGTGGCCCTGGTGAGCTGATTACGCTTTTCACGATCCTCGATCGTCATGATATGTTCGATCATTTTCTGAATGTTTCTGCCGTATTCAGAAATGTTCATTTTTGAACGGGAAGAATTGTATTCCATA
>SLNU01000364.1 GCA_007132865.1 Bacteroidales bacterium
AGATGGACGAAACACTGGATTTCAAAGTGATCGAGTTCAATAAGGAAAGCAAGAAGATCGTGGTTTCCCATACCAAGGTGTACCAGGAACCCAGGACTTCTGATCGTTCCGGAGAATCCGGGGAAAGAAAATCCCGGGAGAAAACCTCCAACAAGGTGGTCAAGAAAATGAAAGACAACCTGGAGGTTACCACCCTGGGTGACATCGACGTGTTGGCCAACCTTAAGTCAGAGATCGAGAAGACTGAAAAGACGGAACGTACCGCCAAGCTCGAGAAACTGGAAAAGGAGCATGCCAAAAAGCAGGCCGCTGAAAAAGAAGACAAGCAGCCCGCTGAAAAGGCCGGGAAAAAGGCCGATGAATCTACCGATAAACCTGCCGGCGAATCCAAGGATGAAACCGCTGCTCAAACCGAGGGTGAAACCACCGATGAGGCCCCTGTAAGCAAGGAAGAAAAGGCTGAAGAGCCCAAGGCCGAGAAAAAAGAACCCAAGGAAAAGGCTGCACCTGCAAAAAAACCCAAAACCGCCGCCGCAAAAAAGGCGGATAAGAAAGAGGAAAAAGAGGAAAAAGAGGAAGAAGGGAAAGAGGAAGAGGGAAAAGCCGGTGAGGATACAGGGGAAGAACCTGCAGCAGACAAAGAGTAAGGCTTGCCCTTGCCATTCAATAAAGAACCGCTTCTCAATACAGAGGGGCGGTTTTTTTATTCCCCGCCGGGGTCTTTTAACAACATGTACAGGATTTCTGCAGGGTGACTGGCCTTCCTGCCTGTCCCGTCCATGATCTGCTGGCGGCAGCTTGTACCCGGCGCCGCAATCAGGGTGTTGGTACCGGCCCGGCGGATGGCGGGAAACAGTTGCAGTTCCCCAATCTCCATGCTGATGGCGTAATGCTCTTTTTCAAAGCCGAAGGAACCGGCCATCCCACAGCAGCCGCATTCGATCGCTTTCACAGTTGCGTTCGGGGGTATGGACAAGGCCCTGATGGAGAAGTCTACCGATGACAGCGCCTTTTGATGGCAATGGCCATGCACCAGGATTTCCACTTGCTTTTCAGAGAACACGCCGGAATCGATGTGTCCCCTGTCAAATTCCCGGCAAAGGAATTCCTCCAGTGTTAGACAATGCCGGGCCAGCTCAAAGGCAGCCTCCCGCCATTGGGGGGATACCAGCGCAGGGTACTCATCCCTGAAGCCCAGGATGGCCGATGGTTCTATCCCGATTATCGAACTGTCTTCCCCTGCCAGGGGTGCAAAACATGCCACATTCTTGTCCGCCACCTTCCTGGCTTGCTCCAGCAAGCCTTTGGAAATCAGGGCCCTTCCACTTTGCGGATGTCTGGCCAGGCGCACATGGTAACCCAGGCGGTTCAGAAGTAAGATGGTGCGTATTCCGACAAGGCTCTCATTGTAATTGGTAAACTCATCGCAAAATAACCAAGCAGGTCGCATGGTCTCCTTGCCACCATTGAGAATGCCTGGCTGCCTTTTTGCCCATTTCCTCAGGCTGGTCCGGGACAGGGCAGGCAGGCTGCGCTGCGGTGCAAAACCTGCGATTTTCCTGATCAGCGGGGCTGTCAGCCATCCCCTGGCCACCAGGTTGAACAACGGAGGGAAAAAGCTTCCCAAGCGGTTCATCGTGGTGTACAGTCCGATTACCTGCGTGCGAAACGAGGTCCCTTTGAGTTGATGGTGCTGGTAAAGGTATTCTGCCTTGTATTTGGCCATATCCACATTCGAAGGGCATTCTGACCGGCATCCTTTGCAGGAGAGGCAGAGTTCGAGCACCTCGAGGACCTCCCGGTGGTCGAACGGACTGAGCCGGGGGGAGTGGGTCAGGTATTCCCGCAGGATATTGGCCCGTCCCCTGGTGGTGGCATCCTCGTTCAGGCTGACATGATAGGATGGGCACATGACCCCTCCGGCCGTGTGCGGCTTGCGGCAGTCCCCTGAGCCATTGCATTTCTCCACCGCGCGCAAAAAACCACCGGCTTCAGAATAATCGAAAAACGGCTTTATCTTCTTCTCTGCAAGTCCGGCCACATACCTCAATCCGCTTTTCATGGAAGGGGTGTCGGTGATCTTTCCCGGATTGAAGAGTTTCCCCGGATCCCAGGCGGCTTTCACTTCTTTCAGCAATGCTGCGTTTCGGGCTCCCAGCACGAGGGGAATAAACTCCCCGCGGAGCCGGCCATCCCCATGCTCCCCACTCAGTGAACCCCGGTATCGCTTTACCAGCATGGCGGTTTCCCTCGCAATCTGGTAGAATCGCTCCACATCGGCGGGGTTTTTCAGGTTCAGTATGGGGCGCAGGTGAATCTCCCCGGTTCCGATATGGGCATAATACACACAGCTCAGATTCAGCTTGTCAAGAATCTGCTGCAGTGCATCCATAAATCCGGGAAGGTCGGCCGGCAACACCGCCATATCCTCAATTACGGCGACTGGCTTGGCGTCTCCCGGCACATTCGACAGCAATCCGAGTCCCGCTTTCCTCAGGGCCCAGACCTTGCCGGTATCCGGACCCGATAGGACCGGAAAGTGGTAGCCAAGGCTGCTTTCACGCATGCTTTTTTCCATTGCCAGGGCCTTTTGAAGGATATCCTCCTGGCTATGACCCGCAAATTCTACCACCAGTATCGCCCCGGGATCGCCCTGCAGGAAGAAGCGGTTCTTTTTGTGGGACAAATTGGTTTTGGTGCAGTCGAGTATGACCCGGTCGATCAGCTCCACTGCGACGGGTTCATGCTCCAGGGCCTTCAGGTTGGCTTCAAATGCTTCCTTAACCGTGTGCAAGTGTACGCACACAAGGGCCGATTTAGGGGGAGGGAGGGGTACCAGATTCAGTTTGATCTCCAGAAACAGACCGAGGGTTCCTTCCGAGCCCGCCAGCAGCCGGCAAAAATTGAAAGGTTCATCCGACTCCGTAAACACGCTGCTATTCATCAGCAGATCCAGCGCATACCCGGTATTGCGCCGCCTGATCCGTGGATCCGGGTATTCGTTCAGGATTTCCTGCCGGTTTTTTTCGTCGGATAGGCTGGTATAAGTTTGACGGTACAACTGGTTCTCCAGCCGGCTCCCGATGCACTTTCTGCGGAAGGCGTCGTTGTCAAGCGGACCGAAAAGGGCTTCTGAACCATCCGACAACAAAGCATGGATTTCCAGGGTATGGTCGCGGGTGCTGCCGTAGACCAGTGAGTGGGCCCCGCAGGCATTGTTGGCCACCATTCCCCCGATCATGCATCGGTTGGAGGTGGAGGTCTCGGGACCAAAAAACAGGCCATGGGGCTTCAGGAAGTTGTTCAGATCATCAAGGATCACCCCCGGCTCTACCCTGACCCATTTTTCCTCCGTGTTTAGTTCCAGGATGCGGTTCATGTGGCGCGAAAAGTCAAGCACCATCCCGCCCCCAACCACCTGACCAGCCAGGGAGGTGCCGGCCGTTCGCGGAACGATGGGCAGCCGGTGTTCACGGCAGAAAGCCAGAACCTTCCGGAGATCCTGCCTGGATTTTGGCCTGCACACAGCCTCGGGCACTTCCCTGTACACAGAGGCATCCGTGGCATAGAGCAGCCGCCACTTCATGTCATGGAACAACTCCCCGTCCAGCTCCCGGGCTAGCAGGTCAAATGGGAATACGGCAGGAGACTTCGGCATTTGCAGCGCAGGTATTACATTTAAAGACTTAGCCGGGTGGACGGCAGGAGGGGCCGGGAGACTACTTGTCCCCGTCCGGGAAACTTACTTGTCCCCGTCCGGGCAACTACTTGTCATCGTCCGGGCAACTACTTGTCCCCGTCCGGGGAACTACATGCCCGGCCCGTCTTCGTCCTTTTGATAAAAATTGGTGCTTTCAAAGATCTTGTCGGCATTGGCGGCAATGAACCCGCTGTAAAGCTTCCCGCTCTTGTCGGGATAGCGCCTGGTAAACTCATAGAAACAGGCCGGGATTTCATGGATGCCGTCTGAAAACTCAAACGGCATGATCTCCGCCTTGGTGGCCGATTGCTCCAACAGCTCTTCGGCCGAGCCGTATATCTCACTGCCTGAAGCCGTATTCATCAGGTAGCCATGCTTTTTCACAAAATCGTTCACCTGCGTAAGGTCCTGAAAGCCCTTCAACCCATTCACCTTGATCGCAAAATGATTTGCCCGGAAACCATAGGTGAGGGTCCATGCTGCATATTCGCTTTCTTTCCGCAGTTCCTCATATACGTCATAAGGCAGCTTTCCCCACAGGCTTCCCCTGAATACCAGGTCCGGGTCCATGTAAGCTTCGCCGGGAAGGCTGTCCAGCCTTTCCTTTATCGTGCGCTTCAGGGACTCACTGAATCCCTCCATTAGCAGCTGGCTGATGAACACCTTTGGCGCATCCGGATCGCTGCGGTGTTCATAATGCCTGCCTAGTAGTTGCTTGGCCTTGAAGTCATAGGTTCCCCTGGCCTCATAACCATTGTCGGTGAAGATCCTGGCCACCACATCAATGTCCACACGCGGGTCGTTAAAGGTGCGCAGCGCGATGTGGTCATGGACAACCTGCTCCCCCTCCCGGGTGAACAAGTCGTGTATCCTTTTTGCAGAAGGATTCTGGGTGCTGTAGGCCTCCCAGAAACGGTCAAATATTGAATGGATTTTCATATCAGCTTTTTTTATGTTTACCAAATATCGCAATTTTTCCTGCCCTTTAACCGCTTGGTGCTGAAGCCCGGCTGATCTTAGTTTTCGTTGCGGGGCTCCTCAGGCGAATAATTATTCAGGCTTCTCAGCATGGCCAGGGTCAACAAGGGGAAAACCAATGTGAACACCACTTTGATCCAGGTGGCCGTATAAAGCCCTGATAGGATAAAAAACCAGATCAGCGAAAGAAAAACAATGTCCAGTGTGATTACCAGGCTATTGCCCGGCTCCTTCTTCATCCAGCGGGGATAGGGCAGCGCTTCGTATTTCAGGGCTTTGGCCTTCAGCAGGCGGTAGGTGATGACCACCCAGGTCACTGGCATGACAAAGCCGATGACAAAGCCCGCCAGTCTGAGGTCAAAATACCCAAAGGAATACAGAAACCCAATGATTGTTTGCCCGAAGAAGGCCACCCTGAAATTGGCCGGATTGCCTACGGAGGCATGGACCAGGGAGGACAGCACAGGGTGGATGGAAATTTTGTTTTCTGACATACACGTTTAACAAAATGCTATATTTACAAGCGAAATTACAAAAACGAAACCAATGAACCATTGTATCCGGTTGTCTAAATACCACCTGGTCGTGCTGACCGCTCTTTTCTTGATCGCAAAGGCAGCTTATTCCGAAAATCCGCCTGCCGGGCTTCCTGCACCGGAAGGGGACGAGGCCGTGAAAACCGGCTGGACCTTTGGGGCCTTGCCTGCCTTGTCCTATAATTCAGACCTGGGATTCCAATACGGTGCGCTTATCAACCTGTTCTATTTCGGGGACGGCACCACCTACCCCAAGTACATGCATTCCCTCTATGCAGAGGTGAGTCGCTATACCAAGGGAAGCGGCATCAACCGATTGTTTTATGATTCGGAATACCTGATCCCCAACATTCGGATTACCTCAGATCTGAGCTTTCTTACCGAGAAAGCCCTCGACTTCTACGGGTTCAATGGCTACGACGCACCCTATAATTCTGCCTATGAAGACGAGAGCGATCCGTTGTACATCTCCAGGATGTTTTACCGGCACGAGCGTGAAATGTTCCGTTTTACGACGGATTTCCAGGGGGCCATCACCGGACGGGAATTCCGGTGGATCGCAGGATTCGGTGTTCTTCACAACCGGGTGGGATCGGTCGATATCGATGCACTGAACAAGGGAAAGGATCCGGAGGATATGTTGCCTGATGAGCCGGGCCTGTATGACAAATACGTCGAATGGGGCTTTATCGGGGAAAATGAGCGGGATGGGGGCTGGAACAACCACCTGAAACTTGGGCTGGTTTATGACACAAGGGATTTTGAACCCCACCCGATGAAAGGGGTGTGGACCGAGCTGGTGCTGTTTGCCGCTCCCAAATTTCTGGGCA
>SLNU01000236.1 GCA_007132865.1 Bacteroidales bacterium
CATGATCCGTACCTCCGCTTGCGTACACGGCGTCCGACCAGATATGAATGATTTCATTGTGATAAAGCACAAAATTATTGCAATCATACTTGATGCCCTTCAAAGGATATGGGCATGGATCATAATAATACGTATCATTATACTTGCCCTCAATAACGCAATATGCAATCGTCACATTACTGCATCTGCTTGATGGACTCTCGGTTGGGTAGTACGCTGAGTTATGCATATAAATCACACCGTCATGGCCTGTTGATGCCTGCGATTCGGCGAGAAAATGAATATCACGAATAGTCAATCCGTTCGACCCTGCCATGATCCACATCCCCGCTATAATCGGCATCGCGCCCTCGCCATAGGGGCCGATGAAATTATTGCTGTATTTCATCGTTGTTATCCGTGTGCCGTTTGCCAGCCTGCCAACCTTCTCATCTAAAGTCGTACCGCGCTTAAACAAAAAGGCAGTATTCGAGGGTATGCCCCCTGAATAAGTATCATTCATACTTGTATAGGGGCGAGAAATCGTACCGTTAGGCGAGCCATTAGCGCCTGTATAAGTAGGGTCAATGTAAATAGTGCTTCCGAACTGATCTGCCGTCTTAACCGTTGGATGATCGTATACAGCATCACTTGGTGGGGGTGGTTCAGGTGGCTCTTCGTAATGAGGCTGAATGTTCCATTTATTAAACCCTTCGTTCTGCGGGTCATTTCTCAACCAATAAATATACTCTTTACCATTTGAAGGCGCCGAGGGCGAGCTATCCGTTGCTGGCTCTCCGATCGGGAGCGGTTCCGTTGTATCTGCAATGTTCACCCCTGGAGTTGAATGCAGAAATATCGCTCGAGCAAGGTACAACTGTTCCAAGAAATCTTCAAGCGATGTGAATGGATTATTATCTATTCTAAAATGTTCAATAGAGCCAATGTTATCAAACCACCAAACAAACTCCCCCGGAATAGATGTAAACTGACAATTCCTAATAATAAATATTTCACAAGAAGGCCAATAAAACGCGGGTACGGAGCCTGAAAAGTTAGTATTCCTGATATTGAAATGAGTGATGTAATAGAATTGAAATCGCGGACAGCTTCCATAAAGAGGATTCTCCATTAAACGAAAGTGAGTTATCCCGTCAAATGAATCAGTTGAAGAGAAAGTGATTATCCCAGCCCCTGTCAATGTATGTGTGGGAATTGGATTTTGATCATAGACGGTGCCATCAATATCCCACCTCATAGTAGCCCCCGTCTTTTCACATATTGCCGTAAAAAGATCACCGCTCGTCCTCATGACGTAGACAAAATCACAATGGTTCGCGCTACTAAAAGTAGTATGAAGATACTCGCCGGGCTGAAGTCGGCTAAATAATTCGGCTTCAGCTTCTGCACCAGCAGTTTCTGAATCAAACCAAGCAGCCTGTTCTGGATTCAGTCCCCTATACGAAGCAAGCATTGCAGATGCCCAATCTTCTACCCCTCCCACTGTTCCGCTCACCCGCAACACCACGCTTGAGTCTTTTTGCATACTCTCTGTTGCGAGCGAATTGACTTTTACCCAGAAATACACTTTGCCACCATCAGTGACATTCGCAAGACTGATGGCAACACCACCATCGAGATATGTACCCGCAACACCATCATCATCTAAAGCAAACTGAAACCGTGATGCACTTGCCCCCGTTGGCGTGATGACAACATCACTTGCTTGATGCCCTGCATCAGTGGCGGCATACAACCTTCGTTCTTCAAAACTATCTACATCAACAGACAAATCAATGAGAAGACCATTCGTTGCGTCTGTCGTCACGACTTGATCTGTATCAGCAAAATATATCTTTAGTTCTGATGCCATAATTAAGAACGTGTTTGATTAATCATCAACTTCACCTGTGCCTGATAGTGTAAATGTAACTGTTGTGTCTTTTTGAAAGCCCTCGGTATTCAAGCTCCCTGCTTTTATCCAAAAGTAAACAGGCACAGAGTTCGTAACTTCCCCAAGACTCAATGAAGTCGTGGCTGCTTGATAAGTGCCGGGCGATCCAGCACTATCCGCAGCCACTTCCCATCTCGCAACATTATCTCCAGCACCTACGACAGCCGAGCCTGTTGACTTGTAGCCAAAATCAGTTTTTGCGTATACCCTTATTTCCCCCGACTCCTCTAATGATGGATTAAGCGAAAACTCAATAGCGTTACTTTCATTAGGCGCCGCAGGAATAAGGCTATCATCGCTGGCTTTGTACAGCTTTAATATGCTCATATTCCTTTATTTAGGCTATGCCTGCGGATTCAGTCCAGCTAAGAGCAGTTAAATTAACATACTGATCTTCTGCTATTGAAGTGTTATCAATTATAACATCAGTGGCAGTTGTGCCCACCGTAAGGTCGGTTAATTGATAAGTCGCGGCACCTGTACTCTTCAGCGAAGCCTTGGCCGCTGTCCCCGCTCCCGTTGCCTGCACCTGCTTTGGAAGATCAGCCGCGGTAATCTGCCCTGAAGAAGCCGCATCAAATGCCGTGGCGCTCAATGCAAACGTACACAGAACCGCATCAGCGCTCGTTAATATCTCAAGTGTTCCACTGTTAAACAATGCACCGAAATCATCGGCCATTTTGTTTCGTAAGGCTGTGTTTTTTGTTGCCATCTTTTCTAATTTTTAGTTTTTGATAAATAATTTATTTTTTAATAGACGCGGGCTCGTCTCTTTCCAGTTAATTTAGCAAATGCCCCGCCCGCGGCATCTACTTGATCTTTATATGTAGAAAAAGGAAAATGACGATGCTCTTCAATAAACTGATGATTCCATTCTCCTTTCAAGAGCATAATGTTACCGTAGTTGACTTGCACACTGTACGGATCTGCACGATAGATTTTATCGCCCTTTGGAAGTTCTTTATTGATTTTAAAACCAGCCAAGTTGCGAATCGTGTTCTCAGCACTTTCTTTTCCGCCGCTGCCCGGTTCTTGTTCCACCCACACGGTGCAGTCAATGCCATCAGCACGTGCTGTTTCTTTGATTATTCGTTCGCGTTCATCACTGCTCCAACGACCACGTTTAACATCTACGACAATGTATTGATCATTCTTCAATTTCACGATTTTGCAACCTACCGTGTACGCAGCCTTATTATCTCGATCAAGTTGTTCTTTTGTTCCGGCTTTGTCCCAATAACGAACCGTATCTACGATATTCACTTCCGCAGGCATTCTTTCAATCATCGCAAAATGATCTACCTTAAACATACCCCCTGCGGGTGGTGTTGGATCTTGTCCGATCTGCCCCGCATACCCGTATTGACCAAGATCCGCTTCTAAATCGTTAAGCACTTTCTGATCTAAACGATTCACATCAAACAGATCATTTATATAATTATCAATCATGTGCTGCGGTGATACTTTATGTTTATAATTCTTGATCTCGCCAGGCAGGCATATATGACGTATTTTATCTTTTTTTCTCTCAAGCAGATTACCCGTTGGATCGTTCTCATGTAATCGCTGCATTATGCCAATTGTGGCTGAAACAGTCTTTGAAACTTTTCTCGTAGGAAGTGTTTGACTCATCCATTGATTTACATTCTTCAACTCTGTTTCACTGACGGCTTGTTGCGGATTTAATGGATCATCCCAAATTATTATATGAGCATGGTAACCCGTCACGGTGCCTCCTACTGATGTGCTGAACCGATTGCCTCCTGCTATTTGACGAGGACAATGTCCTGGAGTTGAGGGTATTAACTTTACGACTCTAAAATTTCCTTTCGTATCCTTATCTTGTTTGATCTCATACTCAGGGTATAAAGCACGATAACGATCGCTGCGAATCAAGTCACGACTGTATTCCGCACTCTCTAATGACAATGCACTACTATATGATACCGTAATGAAACGCATCCAGTGCCATTGTGTCCAACACCATGCGGGAAACATTATACTGCATATCATTGTTTTCGTCGTACCTGGTGGTATGTTTATCAATAAATCGTAGGGGTTGCGTTGCTTCGTTGCGACTCTTTCTGCAATGATTTGTAATTCATCACAAAGAAACGGTATGTGCCAATTGTCTTGAAATGATTCTGAACTGACTTCAGGCCAAAAGAACTTCAGGAAATTGTAAAATCTGCGATTATTCAGTTCGCGAATGGCCAACAACGGGTTCTCAACTAAATGATTTAATACATCTGTTTTTTCTTTGCTCTGTGTAGTTGCTTGATCATTTCGTGTCATTTCTTCTATTTAGTTGTTACTGCTTTGCATTTTTTTATAATGCGTGAAGCCAAGTTTTGCGGCCAACTCTAACTCTTGATCTGTGTAGTTATTCGTGTCGGAGATTGTTTCCATGATGTGCGTAATGTCGATCTTTGCGTTGAACGTGTGGGTGTGTTCTGATTTCGTGACGTCGGCCCAATACTCGCGTTGCCGGATTGACAACCATTTGTTCGCGGCATAAGCATCCGGTGGATAATGTTTCACTATCGGCACTACTAATGGTTCATTGTATGAACGTACGGCTTTTCCTTTCTCATCATACTCAGTGACACGGTTCGTTAATATAACTGTATCACGGTGCGAATAGCCAATTGCTTTCTGATATAGTGCCTTCGCTACTTTTGCATCAGCCTCGAGACGGCCCTCATATATTGCTTTCGCAAATTGTGGTCGATGTTGCTTCCAGTAATAATAAACATTTGGTTTAATACCTATCGCATCCGCAATCTGTTTATCCGTTAATCCTAACAAACAAAGATTAAAGACTCGTTTAGGCATTTCATCTGTATAATGCCCCTTTCTACCTGCATTATTTGGATTTTTTCTCTTGATATACATAATTACACTCGTTCATTTTAATTTTAAACCTTTAAAATTATAAGGTTAAAAAATTAAATCAAACGATTTCGTGATGTTTTTTCCCATCATCATAAACTACTGTAAACATAACAAAAATAAGTAATTAAGAGCATGTATATGCGAATCTGTTATTTAGAATCATTTCAAATTTCATTTAAAAGAAAAGATTTCTTTAAAAATATTTGGTTCTTTAAAAGAACGATAGTATCTTTATACTAACAAAAAAGAGATACGATCTTTGAAATGCTGGAAGATAAGAGATTGAGAATCAGGACACTCAGATCATGCCGATCGAACCTGAGGTTGCGAAAAGCAGCCAGCCGGTGCTACCCCGGACGCTTCTCAAACCACTTCAAGGTACTGCTCTTACCGCTACCCACTTGAGTCCGAATAAATTAAGCGGACAGGTTCTGAAACTGAAAGAGGTTTTCCCTGATCTTGCCTGTACGACTCAGATAAAAATGATGAAATGTAGGAGACTTCATCAAAGAAAAACCCCGAGTGATCACAAAGCGCGATGCTGGCAATCGAATTGCCGGTCACTCACTATTTTAAAACCATATGTCAAATTAAAAACTTAGAAATCATGACAAAAATAATGAGAATAAACGGGGCACCGACAGTAGTAAACATATCGGAGAAAATAGCCGACAAGATTTATAACATAACAAGATTTAACTACGGTATACACGAAGAAAACAACGGGGGTTGCTTAAAAATAACCTTCGACAGTATGCAGGATGCACAAAAATTTGTAGCAATATATGAAGAATTAACTCGCTAAAACTATATGGGGAGTAGCATCCTACACTACATTAACCTAATAAAAACAAAACAGCCATGAAAAAATTTAGAGTTATAGAAAAAGAAAGAGATGCACGAACTGTTGTTTATTATGGCAGAGAACTGATTGGTGAGGTAAAGACATTCCGCGGACACGGAGTAGTTGTTTATGTAGCATTCAAATTCACAGGATGTTATTATGACAAGAAAAAGATTTACAGTGCAGAACTTAGAACAACAAAGAAAGATGAGGCAATTGATGCGCTGAAATTCAAATTTTAAATAATAAAAACAAAACAGCCATGAAAAAAGAAAAGTACATATCAAAACAAGATGAAATTGATGTATTAGAAACATTAATAACATTCGCGTCATCAAAAAAACATACTTAC
>SLNU01000370.1 GCA_007132865.1 Bacteroidales bacterium
CCATAAGCCTTATATCCCACGAACCCCTTTTCCTGCAGTATCCTGAGTATCGTGGAGACGGTGGTAATGGCGGGCTTTGGGTCTTTGAAACATTCGCGGATATCCTTTGCAAAACCGGCCTTTAGCCGCCAAAGGATCTGCATGACCTGTTCCTCTGCTTTTGTGAGTTCTTTCATTTAGTCTGTTTGTGGGACCAATCTGCTGCGTCAAATATAACTAATATTTTAGTTTCAAACCATCTCCTTAGCGTTTTGCAGGTTTTTTTTTATAAGTTTGTAAATAAAAGAACCGATTTGGAATAAATCCACGGTGATATGGCAAACAGAATGACCAGCAGACCGGAGGACATCCGGTCCATTATTGATAAGTGCGATGCCTGCTATGTGGGCATGGTCGACCTGGAAGGCAAGCCATACGTGCTGCCGTTCAATTTTGGGTTCGATGACGGGGTGATTTATCTTCATTCGGCCGCAGAGGGAAAAAAGATTGACATCCTGAAACAAAACCGGGAAGTATGTGTCGCCTTCAGCACCGACCACCAGTTGTTCCACCGGCATGAACCCGTGGCCTGCAGTTACGGAATGAAATACCGAAGCGTGCTAGCACATGGAAAGGTCGTGTTCATTGAGGATTACGAAGAAAAGGAAAAGGTGCTGAATATCTTCATGCGGAAATACACGGGGAAGGATTTCTCATTCAATGCACCTGCTGTGAACAATGTTTGCGTATACAAGGTCGAAGTAACCAAATTCGAAGGGAAGGAATCCGGCTACTGATCCCCTTCGTTCATCATTTTCCAGAGGGTGTCTTTCAGGTTTACGATCCCCATCGTGGTATGGGAGGATATCAGTATGCACGGCACATCAGGCAGCGTCTTGCGGATTTTCTTTCTCAGCTTTTCAAGCGCTCCTTCCCCGACCAGGTCACATTTGCTGATGGCAAGCAGTCTTTTTTTATCCAGTAACTCCGGGTTATACTGCTGAAGTTCATTCAGTAGTATGAGGTATTCCCTTTTAATATCCTCAGCGTCGGATGGCACCATAAACAGCAGCAGGGCATTCCGTTCTATATGCCTCAGGAACCGGTGTCCGAGTCCTTTTCCCTGGTGCGCCCCTTCAATGATACCGGGTATGTCTGCCATCACAAAGCTTTGCTGGTCCCGGTAACTTACCATTCCCAGGTTGGGTACCAGGGTGGTGAACGGGTATTCAGCAATTTCGGGTTTGGCTGCCGAGACCACCGATAGCAGGGTTGATTTCCCCGCATTGGGAAAGCCCACAAGTCCCACGTCTGCCAGCACCTTCAGTTCAAATACCACCTGGAGTTCCTCTCCTGGTTCACCCGGCTGGGCGAAACGCGGGGTTTGCCTGGTACTGGATTTGAAATGGGTGTTTCCGAGTCCGCCGCGGCCACCTTTGACCAGGACAAACTCCTGCTCATGCAGGGTAATCTCCGAAATGGGTTCTCCCGTTTCCCCGTTTTTCATCACAGTGCCCAGCGGCACTTCAATGATGGCATCCTTGCCGGCAGCTCCGGAGCTCTGCTGTTTGCCGCCCCCGCCCCCCGCCTGGGCCATTACATGCCTTGTATACCTGAGATGGAGCAAGGTCCACAGGTTGCGGTTCCCTCTGATGATCACATGTCCGCCCCTGCCCCCGTCCCCGCCGTCGGGTCCTCCTTTGGGGATATACTTCTCCCGGCGCAGATGTGCAGAACCTGGCCCGCCTTTGCCGGACCGGCAAAAGACCTTTACATAATCTATGAAATTGGCATTCATACGGCCATCAGGCTATCGATGGCATGGGAGATGTCTTCAAAAACCTTATCAACCGGTTCCATGCCATTTATTGAAGCCACTTTACCCTGCTTGCGGTAATAGGCGAGCAGTGGCAGGGTCTGGCTTTTATACACCTCGATCCTTTTCCAGATGATTTCCTCATTGTCATCAGAACGTCCGGAGTCTTCGGCCCTTCCCATCAGGCGTTTGAACAGCTCCTGTTCATCCACATCCACCGAAATGACCAGCTTGATTGGTATGCCACGCTCCTCCATCATCTTATCCAGCATCTCAGCCTGAACAATGGTGCGCGGAAAACCATCAAAGATGAAGCCGGGGGTGTCCATATGCCTTTCGGCGGTTTCCTGCAGCTCCCTGATGACAATATCATCGGGCACCAGCATGCCCTTGTCGATATAGCCCCGCACTTCCTCCCCAAGCGGGGTCTTTTTCTCCATTTCGTCCCGGAGAAGGTCCCCCGTCGAGATATGGGTTACCTTGTATTTCTCGACGATCTTTGCAGACTGTGTGCCTTTCCCTGATCCGGGGGGGCCAAAAATGATAAGGTTTAGCATATGGCTTTCGTTTTGCCCTCAGGGCTGGGTTTGCAAGGTTTATTCTACGATCTTGTAAATATCTTTCAGATTTCTCCCGAAACCATTGTAGTCCAGGCCGTATCCGACAATAAAATCATTTGGGATCTCCAGCCCCACATAATCCGGGGTGATCTCGCTTCTCAGGGCATCCGGCTTCAGCAGCAAAGTGGCGATTTTCAGGGACTTCGGGGTATATGCCTTCAGGTCGGTTACCAGGTGACTGATTGTGATTCCCGTATCGATGATGTCTTCAAGGATGATCACATCCCTGCCTTTGATGTCTTCATTGAGCCCGATTACCGTCTTGACCTCCTCTGTGGTCGAAGTTCCCCGATAGGATGCCAGTTTGATGAAACTGATCTCACAGGGACCCGCATAAACCTTGAACAGGTCCCCGGCAAACATGAAGGACCCGTTCAGCACACACAGGAACAAGGGCACGGAATCGCCAACATCGGCATAAATTTCCCTGCCAAGCTTCTCCACGGCTTCAAAGATCCGCTCGTACCCGATGTTTTTTTCAAATGTCTTATCCAGAATTTTTACCCGGTCCATGCTGAGAATCCTTAATTTTGTGGTACAATGTCCCACGTATTTGCAAATTTAAGGCAAAGCCCCGTCAATGGCCCTAAATAATCGCGAAAAATATAAACAAATTGTGAATTAATAAAATGTTTTGAAATTAATTTCAATGAAGAGAATCGGACTGTTATCTGATACCCATGCTTACCTGCACCCGGACCTGCCCCGGATCTTCGGCCAATGCGACGAGATCTGGCATGCAGGTGATTTTGGCAATATGGGGGTGGTTGACGGACTTGCAGCCATTTGCACACTGAGGGGGGTGCATGGCAATATAGACGGACAGGACATCCGACACCTGCATCCCGAAATCCTTCGTTTTACCTGTGAAAAAATGGATGTGCTGATGATGCACATCGGAGGGTATCCCGGTAATTACTCTCCGAAAGCCTTGTCCCTCATCAAAACTTCCCCGCCCCGGCTATTCATTGCAGGACATTCCCATATCCTGAAGATTCAATACGACAAACACCACAGTCTGCTGTACGTGAACCCTGGGGCAGCTGGCAGGTCCGGGTTTCACAAGGCCATTACGATGGTCCGCTTCGTTGTGGACGGTGACCGCGTCAAAGACATGGAGGTCGTGGAATTCCCACGATGACCCTGTTTGTCAGGCGATGACCCATTCACTCCGGCCAGCGTTTACAAGGCTTCCAATACTTCCTTAATGGCGCGGTCCAGTTGTGGATCCCTATCCAGCAGCCGATCCTCGAATGTGTTGTGCACCGGGATATCCGGGGCCACGCCGGTGAATTCCAGGTTCTCACCGTCAAGCGTATAGCAACCCCAGGCCGGAAGACGGCAGAAAGACCCGTCTACCATCTGCTTTCCGGAGGTAAAAATGATCCATCTGTACGTCTCCGTTCCGACAATCGGACCCAGTTCGAGTCTGCGGAAGCCTTCCGCCGTCATCTCCGCGTCACTCAGGCTGCGCTCATTAATCAGCAGCACCATCGGGTTGCCCGATGGTGAGAAATTTGGCTGGGGCGACAAGCTGCCACCGCGGTACTGCCATGTCAGGTAAGGACGTTGGGAAAGGAACTGCAGTACATCGTCATGCACATTTCCACCCCGGTTGAAACGGACATCCAGAATCAGGGCTTCCTTGTCCATCGCATGGGTGGTCATATCGATCAGAAAACGATTCAGGGAGCCTACGCCCATGTCCTTCATGAACACATAGGCCACCCGGTCATCCGTCATCTCCCCCACATAACGGCGATTCTCCGCTATCCATTCGTCGTAGAGCAGGTCACTTATCTGGCCAGGGTGATGGGGCTCCATCCTGACTTCCACGGCTTGTCCGCCACGTGAAAACTCCATGAGCAGTTCTGCGGGACGCCGTGGAAAGTAGAAATACTGGTTCCGGTCTGTGCCATCCTGCACTTTTCGCCCATTGACTGAAATCAGCACGTCCCCGGGCTTCACCGGGGTCTCCGTCAGGTCCAGGTTGCTGCGGGTAATCACCCGCTTAACCCGGAAGGGGTCGTCGTTTTCAAAGATCAGTCCCGTTTCCGTGCTAACCGCAGAATAAAATGGTTTTTCCTCATCGCCACTGCTGCTGAATCCCATATGCGAGGAGTTCAATTCGCCCAGCATGTCGTTGGTTAGCCTGCGCAAGTTCTCCCGGTTGCGCACAAACGGCAGGTGGCGGCTGTAGCGCTCACGCATCCCCTGCCAGTCCACACCATGGAAACCTGCTTCATAGAAGTTTTCATCGAGGGCAGTCCATGTCTCAAAAAAGATCTGGGAAAATTCATTTTCCAGATTCCTTGAAAAGGCATGTGATATATCCACCGCTTCCATGCGGTTGCTGTTGAGGTTCAGCTTTTGAATGTTTCCGCCAGCGAGTACAAACAGCTCATCTCCGGCACTGACCAGCCTGGGATTCATACCAGTCTGTGCCCCTTCGATACGCACCGGGCGGTTGGTCTCAAAGGGTTTTTGTTCCAGCTTCCACAATCCCCAATCCCCCTTGTCGTGGTTTGACGCAAAGAACAGCACATCCGTGCCCTTGATGCGGAACACCTGCGGCAACCATTGTCGACCTACTCCCGCAACCCGGATCTCTTCCCAGCGCTCGGCAATCCCCTCCAGGTCGAAGCGGATCTGCGGCGGTAAGGTGTCGTTCTTCCTCTCTTCAGTAAACAATTCGTCAAATTTTTCTGACCGGAGCTCCGGTGCGAAACGATAAAGCGGGATACGGTAGATGCGATCCTCTGTATTTCCCCGAGGGTAGTTCGGTTGCTGCCTGTCCGACACAAAATACACATATCGTCCGCAGGGCGACCAGGAAGGTGTTCGCTCTGAAACCCCGGTTTGTGTCAGGGCGAAGGTTTCCCCGCTTTCCAGCTTGTGGACCATGATGTTTTGCTCAAAATTGCGGTAAGCCGTAAAAAACACATGGCTGCCATCGGGAGAAAAACCGGGGGCAGAATTTTGAAAACCCCAGAGTTCATCGGTGGCAATCACCCTTGTAAGCTGTGCTTTCAGATCCAAAAGCTTAACCTCGCTCCGCCCGCTAAGGTAAACCCCCTTGCTGCGATCGTGGTTCAGGATGAGCAGTCGGCTGGTGGCATCTACATGTTCTATCTGCCTTTCCGTCCCGCTCCCATCTGCCGGAATGCTGTAAAGGTTGGCCCAGCCGTCACGTGTGCGGGTGTAAAACAAGGTCTTGTTGTCCGCACCCCAGGCCACCTCGAGCACCCTCTCCTTTGGGTTTGTTTGTAGTTGTCGGACAAACTTTCCTTCTGCATCCGACACAAATAATTCCCCCCTTGAGACAAATGCCAACTTCTTTTTATCGGGAGACACATCGAACCAGGTAATATTGCCCTTCACTTCAAATGATTGTTCAAGAGGAAGGGTGTTTTTACTTGAAACCCTGATCTCTGGTACGCTGATCTGCCCGCTTCCCACGTCGTAGATCACCAGCTCATAATCCCTTTCAAACACAATTTTTTGTCCGTCAGCACTCACCTGTGGCCTGCCTATTGAAGTATCAAACCTGGTCAGGATGGTTTTATCATCACCATCCAGGCGGTACAGGTTGTATTCATCATTGTA
>SLNU01000175.1 GCA_007132865.1 Bacteroidales bacterium
AAAACCTGGTAACCAAAACAAGAATCTAGGGGCGAATTCTAAGTCTGAATACCCTTGCGTTGTTACTGGGCAGCACATCCTTTTCCGTCAGGACGAAATACATCATCCTGTCGCCGGTCGGAGAGGTGCTGAACCTCAGCTTCCCGAAACTGCTGTTTGCAGGCAGCGTGCTGACACCGCCATCCAGCAGTTGGTAGTCCACCCCTTCCACTGCGGTGGTGACCAGTCTCACCCAGTCACTGCCTTCGACACCTTCCGGTTGGGTCGGAGTCAGGATGTTCAGGGAAAGATCCCTGAACACTTCGGGGGCGATGTAATAACCGACCTGCAGTGGCGCACTCTGGTGCGGTCCAATTAGCTGATACTGTAAGGTCGTATCGGGAAAGGCGGTGCCACGGATCTCCGTGTTCCAGAATCTACCGGTGGAACTCCAGCTGTAGTTGGCCGTGGGATTACCAGACTGCAGTGCGAATTCCACGTACAAGGGACCGTCATAGACGGAGACATTATCCGGCAGGCAGGCCGTAAACAACAGGGCTGCCATCACGCTTAAAAACGCTTTTCTAAAATATCTGAATTTCATTGCTATGCTTTTTAAGTTTTTAAATCGTAACCCAAATTGATCAATACCCGGGGTTTTGATCCAGCAGCGGATTGTTCTCCACCTGGGTCGTTGACAGGTCAGAAAGGATGCGGAAGTCATCCCATGGCACGGGAAAATGTCCCGGTCCGGCGGGCTTGGGTACGTTCATGGCCCTGCGCTTCAGGTCGAACCAGCGGTGACCTTCAAAAGCCAGTTCCCTACGGCGTTCGTCGTAGATCTCCTCAAGGAGGGCTGCGCCGGCTGGCGGGTTTGCATAGGCTGGCAATCCCCTGTGTGACCTGAGGGTCTCCAGGGCCTGTATGGCTGCCGGTCCGTTGCCAAGCTCGTAATTGGCTTCGGCCTGTATCAGCAGCATTTCTGCCACGCGAAATACCGGGATATGGTCGGTGTTGTTTCCCACAGTTCCGTTGTATTTCAGGACATACGGATAGCCGTCATCATGTACCGCGTAAAGGCTGTTACGTAAGTCTTCTTCATCGTACAGTGCAAGCAGCTCATTAGATGGAAGCGCGTCAAACCATCCCGGAGGTGGTTGGGTAAGGGCATTCAGGGAGCCACTGCTGCCATGGGGCACGTCAAATGACAGCTCAAAAATCGACTCCGGGTTGGGCAACTGGTCATAAATATTCCCGGATGTGCTGAAGTCCTGCAAACTGCCCCTTGCCTTGGTGAAGGCATGCTGTGCGTGGGTCAGTGCATCAGACCACCTCTCCCAGTAAAGGTACAGGCGTGACAGTCCGGCATGTGCCGCCGCAGCTGTGCCAAAATACACGCTGCCCCTGTCGTTTCCTTCAAGCAATGTGATGGCAGCCAGGTAGTCAGACTCAACCTGCTGGTAGCCTTCCAGTATGGTTCCGCGTCCGCGCAGGTCAGCCTCACTCAGGCCAAGTACGGGTGTGGTGCGCATGATGACGCCCTGATTCCACTCGCTGGCCTTGGGGTGGTTCGGCTCATAACTATAGATGCGAAGCATTTCCTGGTAGGCCATCCCCCTGAGGAACTTGGCCTCACCCAGCAAGCGGTTCTTGTGTGCCTGCGTGGTTTCGGTTCTGTCCACCCCATCGATGATCATATTAACTTCATTGATCAGCCTGTAGGAAGTAGACCAGACGCCGGTCGTAAAATGGCTTCCGGGCTGGTTTTCGGCTTGGTTCCTGAACCGTCCGGAGTTCACCGGGTGGAGCTGGGAATTGTCGGCCAGCACTTCGGGTGCCGCTGGGATCCAGTACCTGTACAGATCCTCATCCCTGAGGCGGTCGTATGCAGAGGTCAGGATGGCATCCATCCCGCTTGCCGTGGTGACTACCACATCAGCACTCACCCTGGTAGTGGGCTCCGTATCCAGCAGTTCTTCGCAGGATGCGATGGTGAACACCAGCATGATACTGAAAACTAAGTATTTTATATGCTTTATATATTTCATGATAAATTTTTTAATGTTAAAAATCTATATTGAGACCAAATGCAATCTGGCGGGACTGAGGATAAGCCCCTGTGCTTTCGCCATCCACTTCGGGGTCTCCGAACGGATAGGTTGTCCAGGTATATAGATTTCGTGCCTGTACGAACATGCTTGCCCGGCTAAGGCGAATGCTTTCGGCCCACTGCCTCGGAAGGCGGTAGTCCAGGCGCAATTCCTTGAAACGGATATAGGAAGCATCCTTCACATACAAAGAGGTGTGGTCGTGACCGCTGCTGCCGATGAATGAGGTGGAGATATAATGCCTGGGAAGCTCTGCGAGATCACCCGGCTGCTGCCATGAATGGGTAGCCACACGGGCCATCAGACCACGTTCCGATCCGACACTCTGCATACGGCGACCCACCGTGGAGTTTGTGGTGTTGCGGCCAAATTCGTACTGTACAAATGCCGTCAGTGTGAAATTCTTGTAGCGGAATTGGTTGGTCAAGCCACCGAAAAAGTCCGGCGAATATTTCCCAAGTACCGTTGCGTCGGCACTGCTACGCGTATAGGTGATGTTCCCAAAACGGTCGTACCACATGGCCCTGCCGTCGGCCGGGTTGATCCCTGCAAACTCGTTGCCCCAGATGATGTCAAGGGGTTGGCCAACCCTAACCGTGGAACCAATAAATTCGAGTCCGTCAACCAGGGAGACCACCTCGTTGGTTTGGTGGGTGTAGTTGAAATGCGTCGACCAGGTAAATTCTTCGGTTGAAAACCAGCGACCACCGAGTTCGAATTCCCATCCGACATTTTTCACTTCCCCGGTATTCCTGTCGATGCCTGAGAAGCCACTGTCGGTCGGAAGCCATGCAAACAGAAGCAGGTTCTTGTTGCGCTGGTCGAAACGGTTGATGCTACCATAAATGCGGTAGTTCCAAACGGAGAATTCGAGTCCGATGTCCAGCGTATGCGCCTCTTCCCAGGTAAGCATATCGTTGCCAAGTCCGGCAGGCCGCAAGCCAGTGCCGCCTTCATATGTCCCACCTCCACCGAACATGGAGCGTGCGGAGAAGTCCCCGATCTCTGAGTTCCCGGTGATTCCATAACCGGTCTTGAACTTCAGTTGGTTCACGAAGCCAATATTTTGCATGAAATCCTCCCTGTGCATCTCCCAGGCAAAGGCTCCTGAATAGAACAAGCCCCAACGGTTCTGGGCCCCAAAGCGGGAAGACCCGTCATATCGAAGGTTACCGGTCAGGAAGTATTTCATGTCATAATTGTAATCCACCCTGCTAAAAACCCCGGCAAACTTGGAATGACTGGATCCCCCGGAAATAGAAGCCATTTCCGCAGCCAGGTCCAGGTGGTGGAATATGGGGTTGGGGAACTGGCGGCCGCTTGCCGTAATGTTCTCGCGGTCGTTCTTGCGGTATTCAAAACCACCGAGTACCACCAGGTTGTGCTGTCCGAATATATCCGAATACTCCAGAAGCTGGTTGGTGCTTAGGCTGCTGGTTTCGCGGAAACGTTCGGTGGTGGACCCTCGATTGTTGATGTAGCGCGGAAGGAGGGCCGACTGATGTGAACGGTCCCTTACCGTGCGGTAGTCAACGCCCCACAGCGACCTGAATGCAAGCTTGTCAAAAATTTGATAAACGGCCGTAACACTACCACGCAGTTGCTTGCCTTTGGCCATGCGGATGTTTTCGTGTGCCTGCTGCACCAGGTTCACCCTGATCCAATCGTTGTGGTTGTATCCGCCGTCCTCGGTATAGATGGCGTCTATGGGTCGCTGGGTATATCCGCCGTGGAACGGGCTATTGATATTTGCACTTCCCTGGCTCAGGCCACTTGCCGTCGAAGTGGAAGCGCTAAGTCGGGTGGCCACCATGAGGCGGTCATTGAACTTATGGTCAACGTTCGAACGAAAGCGGAAAGTGCCAAAGTCGCTGGCTATTACGGCCCCTTCTTCATAGTCGTAAGAGCCGGAGAAATAGACCCGGGTATTGTCCAGTCCGGCCGATGCCGAGAAGTTCACATTCCTCATGGCCCCGGCGCGTGTCAGTTCCTCCTGCCAGTCGTAGGTAGGTGCGGTGGCAGGGTCTCCGTAGATGCCGATGGCCTGTTGCCTTCTGGCAACCGGGTCTCCGTTGCGGTCCACATAATAGTTCACATAGCCATCTATCATCGTTTGCGTCCATGTCGGACCGTCCATGATGTCCAGCTTGCGCGGCTGCTCATTGATCCCCACCTGGGTGGAAAAGTTGAACCTGGTCTCCCCCCTCCTTGCCTGGCGGGTGGTGATCAGGATAACGCCATTGCCGCCCTGTGCCCCGTACAATGCGGTGGCCGAGGCATCTTTCAACACCTCGATGCTTTCTATGTCGTTGGGGTTGATGCTGGTCAGCGGGTTGTCCTCTACAAGCGCCGAAGAGAAATCGGTGCGGACCTGCACCCCGTCAATGATGATGATCGGGGCGCTGGAAGCTGAGATGGAACCCCTTCCGCGTACAAGCAAGTTCATGGCACTCCCGGGCTGGCCGCTCGTATGCGTGGCAAGCACACCGCTCATGCGGCCCTGTATCGCCTGGTCGGGCGACTGGATCAGGGATTCCCTGATGTCATCCCCGACGACCCGGGCGATGGCCCCGGTCTGCTGGCTGCGTTGCCTGACCGAGTATCCGGTAACCACAATCTCTTCCAGTCCGATACTCGTTGGCTGAAGCCTTACGTTGATTACCGTTTGGGATTGGACCGCAACCTGCTCGGTCCCCATCCCTACATAGGAGAAGACGAGTACGGCATTCTGGTCGGGTACCCTGATGGCATAATTTCCGTCGATGTCGGTAATGACCCCGGTGGTAGTTCCTTGTATAGATACGGTTGCGCCGGGGAGTGTCTCCCCTTCCATCGACCGCACCACACCCGTGATCATGATGCCTGTGGGTTGGTTGGGCGCGATCACGACCAGGTTGCCCTCCATGACACGGTATGTCAGGTTGGTATTCTCAAGCAGGGCTCCCATCACCTCGCTGAAATCGGTGTTTTGTTCTTCGATGCTCACCGCTTTGTTCAGATCCTGGAAGTTGTCATTATAAAAGAAATTATAATGGGTCTGCTCTTCAATTTGCTTGAATGCATCCCGGATACTCCCGCTATTCATCTGAAGGCTGATCAGCTGAGAAGAAGCCGTATCGGCAAACACATGCGTTACGCAAATGACTGCCATGAATAGGTATACTCTCATAATTCGCAGGAATTGTTTTAAAGGATGCGAAAGATCCTTCTGGTTTTTTTTCATAACTTTACGTCTTGGTTATGCTTAGGTTAATTAATCTGGCGATTGGCCCATGGGTTTGCAACAGGGCCCAAACGTCTGGAAAATCTAATGCGATCGGGAAATGTGACAGCATTTCCCGATTTTTTTTAGGCAATCGGAAGCATCATAGGCTTTGTGTTTGGTTACTATTGTGTTGAGTGGTGTATTAATGAATGCCGGTTAATACAGATGGCTGAAATATTGTGATTTTGTCCTGACGTTTGTGCGGATATAAACAGTCTTGTCATCCAGTGAATAATCCATCGGGGAAGTGAGTTTCATGGCATTCAGCACCTGTTCCAGTGTCTGGTCCTTCAGTGTGCCTGAATACTTATACTCCTTAAGCCGTTCGTCTTCGAAGACGAAGGTCACATCATACCGCCTTTCGAGAATACGCACCAGTCCGACAAGCGGCTCGCCGTCAAAGATCAGGATGCCGTCCTTCCAGCTGACCTCATGGACAACGCTGGATTTCTGCATCACCTGGATGCGTTCAATTGGTTTTGCAGCGGCAGGGGCGGGGGTTGGCGTATGGATGACCGCCTCTTCTTCGGCCTCCTGGTGGATGGCCAGGTCGCCTTGCTGCCTGTAAAATGTAGCTTTTTGATTGGGCTCCAGTACCATTTCGCGGAAGCGGGTCCGCTCCTCGTAGGCATCTTCGATCCTCAGGGAGCCGC
>SLNU01000330.1 GCA_007132865.1 Bacteroidales bacterium
ATGAGCTATACCTGGAAGTCCGCAACACCACCAGCTACGCCTACAGCAACCTTTACCTTTTCCTGGACATTGCCTTTCCCGGGGAACAGCTGCTGCGAGACACCATTGAGTGCAGGCTTGCCGAACGAAGCGGGCGTTGGACCGGCAGGGGATTCGGACGGATCAAGGCCAACGAATTTCTGTTCCGTGACAATGTCTGGTTCCCTGACAGCGGGACCTACGCCTTTACCATAAGGCAAGGCATGCGTGAGGAAACCCTTGAGGGAATTACGGATGTCGGCATTCGTATCGAAAGAAAATAAACCCGCGCGGGAATCGTTTAGATTATACCAAACTATTCCATGAAAAAAACTTCAACCACCAACAAAAAGAAGAATTACCTGCTCTATTTCTGGGCGGCATTCTTCTCTCCCTTGGTTCTGGTGTTTCTCTTGTTTTTCACCATCTCCATCGGGCTCTGGGGCTTTATGCCCTCCTTTGAGGAACTGGAAAATCCAAAGAGCAACCTGGCCAGTGAGATATATTCGGCAGACGGGGTGCTGCTGAGCACCTTTTACATTCACAACCGATCAAATGTCGGCTATGAAGAGATCTCGCCCAACATGGTGGAAGCCCTGCTTGCCACGGAAGACATCCGGTTCCGCTACCATTCAGGGGTCGACATCCGGAGCATTTTCCGGGTGGTGTTCCGAAACATCATCGGGGGCCGGCGTAGTGCAGGGGGTGGAAGCACCCTGAGCCAGCAGCTGGCCAAAAACCTGTTTCCCAGGCAGGATAACCCTTCGGTCGCCCGGATCGTGGTCATCAAGCTGAAGGAATGGGTCACCGCTGCCAAGCTGGAGCGCAATTACACAAAAGACGAGATCATCGCCATGTACCTGAACACGGTCGATTTCGGGAGCCATGCCTTCGGGATTAAGTCCGCCGCCAAAACCTATTTCAACACCAGCCCGGATTCCCTCATGGTGGAGGAAGCTGCCCTGCTGGTAGGCATGCTGAAGGCTCCTTCCTGGTACCACCCGGTAAGGAACCCGGAACGCGCCCTGAACCGCAGGCAGGTGGTACTAAACCAAATGGCACGGTACAATTACCTGGAGCCACACACCCATGACTCTATCCGGCAGATTCCTGTCGACATGTCCCGCTTCCAGGTACAGGATCACCATACCGGACTGGCCACCTACTTCCGTGAACACCTCCGCCATGAGCTGACAGAGTGGGGCCGCACAAGGGTCAAACCCGACGGTACCAATTACAATATTTACAGAGACGGACTTAAAATCTATACCACAATCGATTCCCGCATGCAGCAGTATGCAGAAGAAGCGGTGGAGGAACACCTGGGCGGCTTTCTGCAAAGCACCTTTTTTGCCCACTGGCGGGGCTATACCAATGCCCCTTTCGGAAGGGACCTGTCACAGGACCAGATCAACTCGATCATCAACAGTTCGGTCCGCCGCTCCGACCGGTACATCAATATGCGGGAAGAAGGCCTTTCGGAAGACTCCATTCAGCGATCCTTCAGAACCAAAACCCAGATGCGGGTCTTTTCCTGGGGTGGAGACATCGACACGCTGATGAGTCCGATGGATTCCATCTGGTATTACAAGCATTTTCTGAATACGGGACTTATGGCCGTGGAGCCGCAGACCGGGCATGTGAAGGCCTACGTGGGGGGCATCGAATTCCGCCATTTCAAATTCGACCATGTGACCGCAAGCCGGAGGCAGGTGGGCTCCACTTTCAAGCCTTTTCTCTACACCCTGGCCATGCAGGAGGGCGAATACGGACCCTGCACCAGAATACCAAATGTGCCGGTCAGCTTTGAGCTGTGGGACGGTTCCATTTACACCCCAAAAAACTCCGGCGACGACCGGGACGGCGAAATGGTATCCCTGAAATGGGCCTTGGCCAACTCGGTGAACTACATCTCTGCCTTCCTGATGAAGCGGTATTCCCCGCTGGCCGTCATCGACCTGATCAGGCGTATGGGCATCACCGGTGAGATCGACCCCGTTCCGGCCCTGGCCCTGGGCACCCCCGACATCTCGGTCTATGAAATGGCCGGTGCCATGTCCAGCTACGCCAACAAGGGAGTCTACATCAAACCTGCTTTCGTAACACATATTGCCGATCAAAGCGGGAACCTCATCGAAGCCTTCATCCCAGATCAGCACGAGGCCATGAGCGAGGAGACCGCTTACCTGACCCTCGAGCTTATGAAGGGGGTGGTGGAGAGCGGCACAGGGATACGCCTGCGGTTTGGCTATGGTTTCAACCACCCGATTGCCGGGAAGACCGGGACCACGCAAAACAACTCCGACGGATGGTTCATTGGCATTACCCCGGAGCTGGCCACCAGTGTCTGGGTGGGGGCCGAAGACCGCGGCGTGCGATTCCGCACCCTGGCACAGGGGCAGGGCGCCCGAACGGCCATGCCGATATGGGCCCTTTTTATGCAGCGTGTGTATGCAGACGAAACGATCAACCTCAGCAAGGAGGACTTCGAAAAGCCGCAGCGACCGCTTTCCATCGAAACTGATTGCGACAGGTATGACCAGCAGCAAACCCCGAGGGACTTTTTCCGGCAGGACGTTTTCTAAGTATCCGCCTTACACGTTCAATAATCCCAATGAAACAGATCCGTTCATGCCATAGCTTTCGATTTTTGCAGGCAGGGAAGTCTGTTTTACGTTTCATTGCTTTTTTTTCTTTTCTTTTCCTCGTCGGATTATTTTTCCTGATCCCGCGGTCTGGAAGCGGACAGGGCATTCCCCTTGGACAATGGCGTCACCACCTGCCCAACAACCAGGTGATTTCAGTAGCGGAAACCCCTGACCGGATCATCGGGGCCACCCCTTTTGGGCTTGTCGTTTACAACAAGGAAGACAGCAGCCTGGAAAAGATCAACAAGGTCCATGGCCTCAATGATTTCGGAATCTCCAGCATGGCCTGGGCAGAAAGCAGGGAATTGTTGCTGATCGGCTATGAGAACGGGAACCTGGACATCATGAAGGGGCGGGATGTGTTCAATGTCCCCGACATTAAAATTGCCTCCCTGATGGGCAGCAAGCGCATCAACAGATTCCTGGTAATGGGAGCAACGGCCTACCTTGCCTGCGATTTTGGCATTGTCGAGCTGGACCTGTCAAGCTTCCTGATTCGCGATACCTATTATATCGGACCAGGGGGAAGCCTGACCACCGTCCATGACCTGGCCTTCGACGGCACCCACTTTTATGCCGCCACGAATGCCGGCTTGCTGGTGGCAGATGCTCAATCGCCCAACCTGGCAGATTTCCAAAACTGGAAACGGGAAACGGTAACCGGACTTCCCACGGAGGTTTTCACGCTGGTCAGCTACTTTGGGGGAAGGATCCTGGCCAATTTGTCTAATCAGGAGGGCGACTTTATATATATAGAAGACGAACTGGGATGGGAACTGTTCGACCCCCTTGTGGAGGTCAGGTATTTTGAAAGAAAACATCGCATCCGCAGCTCCCGCGACCACCTGATCGTGGCAAACGACCTGTTTTTGGACGTATTCGATGCCTCCCTCACCCGCATCCGCCACCACCGCTTCTATGCCGACGAGCAGGCAAGGCCGTTGGATGCATTGCTTGACGAAAAGAATAAGATCTGGACCGGGGATGCAGAAATGGGACTGGTGAAGGAGCATTCACCGAACGACTTTGAAAAGATCATCCTGCCTGGTCCGCCAACACCCAACGCATTCAGCCTGGGAGCCGGACCCGCTCGAATGTGGGTGGCACCAGGGGATGTCTCCCGGGCGGGATCAAACACATGGAACCAGGATGGGGTTTTCAGTTTCGGGGATGAACGGTGGAGTGCCTTCGACCGTTGGTCCGTCGCCGGACTGGACCAGGTGTGGGACATTGTCCGGATCACGGCAGACCCGGGGAATCCTGACCGGGCCTGGGCTGCAAGCTGGGCAAGTGGCCTGCTTGAGATCAGTCCGGCGGGAATAATAAATCATTACGACCATACCAACAGCTCCCTTCGCAAACGATTTGAGATAGAAGACTTTACCAGGGTTGGCGGAGTGGCCGTCGACAGGCATGGCAATGTCTGGGTGACCAACTCACAGGTGCAACGCCCGCTCTCCGTCCGGAAGCCCGACGGGGAATGGCTGTCGTTCAGCGGGGGCTCCCAGGTTCCTTCCAGCCAGGTTGTCGGAGACATCCTCATTGACCGGTCTGACCAAAAATGGGTCATCCTGCACCAGGGCGGCGGCATCTTCCTGTTCAGCGAGAACGACCTGGCGTCTGACAACAACTTTATTTCCAGAAGGCTTACCACGCAAAACGGACTGCCCAGCAACGATGTTTACAGCCTGGCATTAGACCAGAGCGGATATATCTGGGTGGGAACCGATGCTGGGGTGGCTGTGTTTTATGCCCCCCACAGGGCGTTTTCGGGTGAGCCTTTCAATGCCCAGCTGATCGTCGTGGAGGAACAGGACGGCGTTGCCGGTTACCTCTTCGGTAACGAGACCATCAACGCCATCACGGTTGACGGATCCGACAAAAAATGGTTCGCCACTTCACGTTCCGGAGCATTCCTGCTTTCTGCAGACGCGCGCCAGACCATTTTCCATTTCACGGCAGAGAATAGCCCGCTTCCATCCAACCACATTTTAGACATCAAAATAATGGAGAAAACCGGGGAGGTTTTTTTTGCCACAGACAGGGGCCTGGTGTCGTTCCGGGGATTGGCGACGGCGGGCGCACGTGTACATTCAGAAGTGTATGCCTATCCAAATCCCGTCAGGCCGCATTACCATGGGTATATTGCGATAAGCGGACTGGTAACCAATGCCCGGGTGAAGGTCACCGACATCAACGGCAACCTGATCTACGAAACGGTTTCTGAAGGCGGACAGGCCATCTGGAACGGGCAGGACCTGTTCGGGAGGCGGCCTGCCACAGGTGTATACCTGGTATTCTCGACCAATGAGGACGGATCGGAAACCATGGTCACCAAGATCATGTTCCTGAACTAGAGTTGATAACTCCTTTCAACAGAGGCACGGCCAGAACACCATGATCCAAAAAACACAAGGCATCGTTCTACACAGCATCAGGTACGGGGAAACCAGCATCATTGCCCGCATCTTTACGCGGGACCTGGGCATGCAGTCTTTCCTTGTTCCAGGGGTCAGAAAAACCCGCTCCAGGGTAAAAATGAACCTCTTTCAGCCCCTGACGCCGGTAGACCTGGACGTGTATTTCAAGGAGCGAGGCGGACTCTTACGCATAAAGGAAATCAGCTGCCCTGAACCCCTGAAAACCATTCCATACGATGTATTGAAGTCCGCCGTCGCCATGTTCCTCTCGGAAATATTAAGCAGGTCGCTGAAAGAGCAGGATGCAAATGAGGAACTTTTCGCCTTTTTCACAGATGCCACCGGGATTTTGGATCGCTCCGGGGAAAGCATCGCAGATTTTCACCTGGTATTCTTGCTTCAACTCAGCAGCTACATGGGTTTTCAACCCCGAAACAACCATGACGAGGTCAATTGCTTTTTTAATCTCAGAGAAGGCCTGTTTGAACGGCATTATGAAGGCGTAGAGGTATGCCTCGACAAGGATTTGAGCCGGACATTCCATGAAGTCTCCACCAAAACGATTTCAGATTTTTCCAGTCTCAGGATCCCTGCGGGGGTCAGGCGCCAACTGCTGGCCAGGACCATCGACTATTACCGTTACCACCTCCCGGGCATCGGGGAGATCAGATCCCATAGAGTACTTGAAACGGTACTGCATTAGGGCACCCTCCTTCTCCGGATCACCGGGATCAGTCCGCGGAAGGATCACCCTCCGTCCCATTCCCGGCATATTCCACCTGCCTGATTTCCAATTCATCGAACCATGCCCCCAGCCAGCCGGGATTGCCTGCATAGATTTCAATAAAGGAAATACCCTGCATGGGCACTGTGAAGTGAATAAAGAGGGAGTCCCATTCCGGCCTGGCCGCCTTCG
>SLNU01000055.1 GCA_007132865.1 Bacteroidales bacterium
CCGGTGGTAATCGTAAAGCACTTTCAACACCCCCTGGGGTGGCGCAGCGGCATGGTTCTGTTTGCTGCATGCGGGACAAAGGTACATGATCTGCCCGGGCAGGTATTGCTCCCCGCAATCGATGCATTCAAAGACAAATTTCGACTTCAACTCCATACAGACTGTGTGCTGTTTTTGCCTGGAAACCAATCAGTATGTTTCATGGTGGCTTCCATACCATTTCATTCCGTTGGTTATTGGACCAAATTAGTGAAATTTCCGCGATGAATGCAGAAAGCTTAAACCAAAAAATAGTAAATTTCGGAATAATCCGATGGGTGAGCGTATGAAACTTTTGTTGTTGCTGGTTCTTTTTATGGCACCGGGGATGGTGGGGGCCGGTCCCGTTGCCGCAGACCGGGCATTGGCCGCAACCGGTCCCGTTGCCGCTGACAGGCCAGGTTCCGCGACCAGTCCCTTTCCATACGAGAACAGCCGATACATCATGATTGATGGCGCCGAGCTGCATTTCAGGTTTTGGTTCCCGGAGCCTGGGCAGCACCGCGGTTCTGTGCTACTGATCCATGGATTCAGTGCCTCCACCTATTCCTGGCAGGCAGCAGCGGAACATATGCAAGCCATGGGCTTCGAAGTGGTGGCCATCGACATCCCGCCATTCGGATACAGCGATAAATCTCCAAGGCTGAACCAGAGCAACACAGCCCGTGCCAGGCATGTCCGCAACTTTCTGGAACAGGCTTTTCCCGGACGAAAATGGCATATTTCCGGACATTCGATGGGCGGGGCAATCGCACAGGCTTTTGCCCTGATGTACCCGGAGCAGCTCCACAGCGTGACCTTCGTTGCCGGAGCACTTTTTTCAAGTGTGAATGAAAACCAGGTCCGAGGCCGGGGCATTTTAAGTGCCTGGCCGGTAAGGAATATTGCAGGGAGGTTCGCCCGATCGTACATTATCACGCCCGGGAGGGTGGAGAACTTGTTGGAGTCGGCTTATGGCAAGACTCCAGGCAGGGAGCAGGTTCAGGCCTATCTGAAACCCTTGAAAATACCGGGTACGGCCACGGCAATACTTGCCTCTTCCAGAAACAGCACGGAGATCCTTTCATTGCAGGCATCCGAACTGGATGTCCCGTCTCTGGCCATTTGGGGAACCAGGGACCGCTGGGTTCCTTTCGAGAGCAGGAAGGATGCACTGGACATGATGCCGGGCATCGAAATCCAACGCATTGAAGGAGCCGGGCATAACCCGCAGGAAACCCACCTGGAGGAGTTTTTGGCGGTCTGGACCCGTTTCATAGAATCATTGGATCCACTCTGATAGATCTGCTGGCCACCTACAGGGCGTCCAATACCCCTGTGCGCTCGTTGAACTCCCTGATCAGCTCATCCCACCGATGCACCTGGTTAAACAGGCCGAGCCAGACCTCCCGGTCGTACCACAACTGGTTTAGGTCTGCCACATCCTTTTGTTGCTGCTCCACCCAGGTAAAATATTTCAGGTTATGGATCGCTTTTTTATCGTTGTAGGATAGCTCTTTCATATAAGCCGGAGCCTGACCCAGCATGCACCTTTCGAAGTCTTTGGCTGCCTGCATGGCAGTGTACTCCCCGCGCTCATCCCTCAGCTCCGTAAGCCTGGACCTGTAAAGGTCGGCCGAATCCGTGGCGATGCTAAGGACCACATCGTCAGAGGTCATCTCAAAGTATTTGGCGGTTTTAATTGCGGAAAGCACATTGCCGATGCCGGAGACTCCCATCAGATGCAGCTGGTCGATGGTTTCCGCTGGAATTCCGCTGGACCGCAGATAGTCGTGCCCGGCTTTTTCATTGAACAGCCTGAACAGCCGCATGCAGTCTTCATCATCGATGGCCGTGACCACATCGGTGTTCTTTACATTGTGGACCCAGGGCACATGCTTGTCGCCGATCCCCTCGATCCGGTGACCACCGAATCCGTTCATCAGCAGGGTAGGACACTGCAGGGCTTCCGATGCGACCACCTTCAGGTGTGGGGCGATGGTCCGCAAATAATCCCCGGCCGCGATGGTGCCCGCCGAACCTGTGGCGGAGACATAGGCTGCGATGTTACTTCCCCCGGTTTTCACAAGTTCATAGGCCTCTTCCAGCGCTTTCCCCGTAACATTGTAATGCCAGGCCACGTTCCCAAACTCATCAAACTGGTTGAAGATAATACAGTCCGGCCGGGTACGGCGGATCTCCCAGCAGGCATCATAAATCTCCTTCACATTGCTCTCGCAACCAGGGGTGGCAATGATCTCGCATCCGATTTCGTCCCGCAGCCATTCAAAACGCTCCCGGCTCATTTCCTCGGGAAGCACCGCAACAGAATCGGAGCCCATCAGCTTGGAGTCGAAGGCACCCCCCCGGCAATAGTTCCCGGTGGAAGGCCAGACCGCCTTGTGGTAGGTGGGGTCGTACCCCCCGGTGATGATTCTGGGAGCCAGGCAGCCGTAGGCCGCGCCCACCTTATGGGCACCCGTCGGGAACCACTTGCCCACCAGCAGCACGATGCGGGCATCCACCCCGGTCAGCAACTTCGGCAATTCAATGTAATTCACATTGCCATACAAGCCTCCGGTTTCCAGGGGCTGGTTCTTCCATGTGATCCGGAACAGGTTTAACGGATTTATATCCCAAAGTCCGATTCCCTTTAGCCTGTCCTTTATTTTTTGTGGGATGGCATCCGGGTTTTGTTGCTGCTCAAAGGTAGGGAGCAGAATCTTTTTTTCCCTGAAGCGCCTGACGGCATTCTCCAGGGCCTGCTCGTCGGTAATGGTGTCTATTGGTCGGATCATTAAAACAGTATTTTAAAGTGATTTTTTTGACTCTCAGGAAAAGACCAGTGTTTCGGCTCCCTGCATAATGAATTTCATTTTGGCGGCTTGTTGGAGTCGGACCTCTTTCGTCTCAGGGGAGGTGAAGACCACTTCCCTGATCCGGAAACTATCCTTGTCAAGCATGGTCACAGCGCCCGGCGTTTCATACCTGTATCCGGCAGAAGTCTCAGAAAGAATCACCCGTTGTCCGTTGGTCTTATATATCAGGTTCATGCTGCCTTCGACCCGGGAAAGGTAATAGCCCTCTTCAGAATTATCAAAAGAATCGATCGTCAGGTGCAGTTTTGGCTTCTCCAGGTATGGGGCTGAGCTCGTCGGACAAAAGGTGGTGCAGTTCCCGCACTCATTGCAAAAATTTGCGATGTTCAGTATCTGCAGGTGCTGGTTTACCTCAAACTCCCCATCATACGTGATGATGGCCTTGTGGCGGGATTCGTCCCAGGTGGCTTTCAGCAGGCTGATCTGCTCCGGTGCCACCTCATAGGCATGGTTCGCAAAATTGGGGCAAACCGTGGTGCAGATATTGCAGATTTCGTCGCAATACAGGCAGCGCCCGGCCTCGGCCACAGCGGCCTCCTCCCCGATGGTCTGCTGCACCAGTTTGAAATTCCGGCGATCGTTCACAGGCAACTCATGCACTGGCTGACTGTACTGCCTTTTTGCCCGTTTAACCATGAGTTCGCTGAGGGTGTGGGTATGCCCGTTGTAAGGTATGTCGATATGGAAATCAAAAATGGCCTTCTTCATGATCTGGTCGGCGGCCTTGCGGCCATCGCCAATGGCATTGATGGCGGTGGAAGCACCACGCAGGGCATCCCCCCCGATGAATACGTTGTCAAGGCGGGTCATATAGGTGCCGGTATCGGCCTCCAGCAACTCATGGCTGACAAAGTCAATGTCCAGATCCTGTCCCACAGCGGGAATCACCGTATCACACACCAGGTCAAATTCCGAGCCGTCCACTTTCAGGGGACGCGGACGGCCGCTTTCATCGGCATCCGACAACATCATTTTATAGCAACGAAGCCCTGTTACGCGTTCGCCCTCCGTAATTAACCTCTCCGGGCCAGTCAATTCCAGGACCTTCACCCCTTCTTCCAAAACCGCCTTGATCTCGCCCTGGTCGGCGGGCATTTCATTGATGGTACGGCGGTAAACCACTGTCACGCTGCCTTCTTCCCCCACCAGCCGGAAAGCGGTACGCGCGGCATCCATGGCAGTGTTCCCGCCCCCGATGATCAGCACCTTTTGTCCGATTCCCGGGTCTTCACCCTTTTTCACGCGCATCAGGAAGTTCAGCGGATCGGTCACGCCTGCGGCACCCATCCCCTCCAAATCGAGTTTTGCTGCAAGCTGGGCACCGGCACCGATGAACACATAATGCTTGTTGGCTTTCAGCTCGCCGAACAAGGCCTGGTCCACCCTGACATTGTAATGTATTTTCACGCCCAGTGCGGTGATCCTTTCCAGGTCTTTTTCAAAGGCTTCATCCGTGAGCCGGAATCCTGGTATCGCATATTGCACCATTCCGCCGGCCCTGGGTTTGGCTTCAAAGACCTCCACGGAGAACCCTGCCAGGGCAAGGAAATAGGCGCAAGAAAGTCCTGCGGGTCCGGCTCCGATCACGCCTACTTCCAGTCCGTTGGGATACTCTTCTTTCAGCCTAGCCTCCCCCCTGTCGGAAAGGACCCGCTTCACCTCGCGGATCTTCAGGGATTCATCATAATGCACCCTGGTGCATTTGTTCTGGCAAAGGTGGTCGCAAACCATCCCAGTCACTGCCGGAAATGGATTGGTTCGCAAAACCATGGAAAGCCCCCGGTCAAAATTACCCCGTGCTGTATGGAACATATAATGCGGGATGTCCTGGTTAGTGGCACAAGTGTCCCGGCATGGGGCCGAGATACAGTCAAATGCTTCCAGCTTCCTCGGGGTCTTGACGTCCGGCTCCAGCAAGGAAGTCCGCCGATAAGCATCCTTCTGCAGCACTTCCTGCGCATAGGACTTAAGGTTCTGCATCGCCGTTCCTGTATCAACCGGCCGTGTGAAACCACTCGTGAGCGCTTCCATGTATTGATTCAGCCGCATATACCCGCCGGACTTCAGGAGGTCGCTGCACACCGTAACGGTTTTAAATCCGCATTCCAGCACCTTGCTCAGGTTAAAGGCGTCTACCCCGGCCGAGAAGGAAAGCGCAAGGGTTCCGCTGAATTCCTCCTGTAGCATGGCAGCCAGGTTCACCGCCAGTGGGTGCAGGGCCCGCCCGCTCATATACATCTGGTCCACCTCTGCCCCGAAAACGTCCCTGTTGTTTTTGGTCTCCAAGGTATTGGTAAGTTTCAGTCCGAATGAACGCCCTGTTTTCTCTCCCACCTCCGTTAGTGCCCGGATCATCCGGACCGCATCGGGGTATTTCAGGTCATGCTCAAATGCCTGGTCGGGCACACTGGCCCTAAAGCCCAGCTGCCCGTTCAGGATCCCCCTTAGCTTTTCAGGGCCCAGCAGGGTGGGGTTCAGCTTTACGTAAGTATGAAGTTTTTTTCCCTCCATCAGGTAGCGGGCAATGGCTTCGATCTCGTGGGCCGGACATCCATGCATGGTAGAGAGGGTGATGTTGTCGGATATCCTTGCCGGTATATCGATTTCGTCAATCTCCGGGAAGTCTTCCCGCAACAAATCCCTTTTCTTCTTCAGTTCCTCCCCGCAGTCTGACATCTTCTCAAAAAACCACTGCACATTGTCGTTTTTGATCCCGGCCAGGTCATATCCCACGCTCATGTTGAATACTGTGCCGACCTCCCTGTCCCACCCCAGCTTGTGATTAAGCCAGTGGATGGCCATCCAGGCATTCAGGTATTCATCAAAACTTTGCCGGATCTTCAGCTCCTGAGACCATTCGCAATTGTAACCCTCATCCTGCATGTCGATACAGGGTTTTGCCACCTCCAGCTCATCCAGGGTTTGAACAGTTTTCAGTTCCATATAGCGGGCCCCCATGAGCCAGGCCCCAACGATATTCTGCGATAATTGTGAATGGGGTCCGGCCGCCATACCGATTGGACTTCCCAGGTATTGTCCGAACACTTCCGTTCCGAAAGGATTGGAAAGCCG
>SLNU01000123.1 GCA_007132865.1 Bacteroidales bacterium
GCATGATATAGCCTTCCTGAATCAGGTAGGGCTCATAGACCTCCTCAATGGTGCCGGCATCCTCACCCACAGAGGTGGCCACGTTGGCCAATCCGACGGGTCCCCCTTTGAACTTTTCAATGATCGTCAACAAGATTTTGTTGTCCATCTCATCCAGCCCGTACTTGTCCACGTTCAGCGCATCCAGTCCGTAGAGTGCGATGTCGAGGTCGATGTTGCCGTTGCCCTTCATCTGGGCAAAGTCCCTGACCCTTCTGAGCAATGCATTGGCGATGCGGGGGGTTCCCCTGCTGCGGCCGGAAATCTCTTTTGCGGCCTCGTCGGTGATCTCCACTTTGAGGATGCCCGCAGAGCGTTTGATGATGTGATTCAGCAGTTTTGCGTCGTAGTAGTTCAGCCTGGAATTAATGCCAAACCGCGCCCGCAATGGAGAGGTCAGCAGTCCCGACCGGGTGGTGGCCCCGATCAGCGTGAAGGGGTTGAGGCTGAGCTGAACGCTGCGGGCATTGGGTCCCGATTCGATCATGATGTCGATCTTGTAGTCCTCCATGGCAGAATAGAGGTACTCTTCCACCACGGGGCTCAGCCGGTGGATCTCGTCAATGAACAGTACGTCGTGGGCCTCAAGGTTTGTCAGCAGTCCCGCCAGGTCACCGGGCTTGTCCAGCACCGGGCCGGAACTGACCTTGATGCCGACCCCCATTTCGTTGGCGATGATATGCGCCAGGGTGGTTTTCCCCAGCCCGGGGGGGCCATGCAACAGCACATGGTCGAGGGCCTCTTCCCGCTTGCGGGCTGCCCCAACAAACACCTTCAGATTTTCGACCACCTTGTGCTGACCTGTGAAACTGGAGAAGCTGCCTGGGCGCAAAACCTGCTCAAAGGCCTTTTCGGCCGGTGTCATCTGTTCTTTGCTGGGGTCGAGGTTTGGGTTCATGGACGGTGTTTCAGGTCATTGTGGACCGCAATAGCGCAAATTTACATAAATAATTGTTACTTTGTCCCAAAGGCCTGTGGATGGACGATCTGGTAAAGAGGATATTTGCCCTGGTGCCCGGTGCGGGAACGCCAGGTAGCGAGGATGGGGCGCAAGGTTACGGTGCCGGGGCGTCAGGAAGCGATTCCGGGGCGCCAGTGCCCGGTGTCGGGTCGCCTGCACCTGGATTTGAGGAGCTGGCCCTGGAGGTGTTTGCCTTTCAGTTTGCCAGGAATGCCGTTTACCGGGATTTCTGCCAGGCCCTGGGGCGCAGCCCGGGCAATGTGACAAGCCTCGAACAGGTCCCTTTCCTGCCGGTGGAGCTTTTCAGGCAGCACCGCGTGGTGGCCTTTGAGGGCCAGGCGGAGGAAGAGTTTGTCAGCAGCGGCACCACGGCCCTGGGTTCGCAGCCAGAGGGGGCCCCGGCCAGCCGGTCCAGACACTTTGTGAAGGACCTGTCGGTTTACGAACAAAGCTTTTCCCAAAGCTTCAGGCAGTTCTATGGCGAGCCTTCCGGTTACTGCATCCTGGCATTGTTGCCATCCTACCTTGAAAGGGAAGGCTCTTCCCTGGTCTATATGGCCGCATCCCTGATCCGGCAAAGCGGGCAACCCGAAAGCGGCTTTTACCTGGATTCGTACGCAAAGCTGGCAAAGGTATTGCGGCGGCTGATGGGACAGGGGCAGAGAATTTTGCTGCTGGGTGTCAGTTTTGGCCTGCTCGACCTGGCTGAGGCCCATCCGATGAAAATGAAAAATACCCTGGTCATGGAAACCGGGGGCATGAAGGGACGCAGAAAGGAGATGGTCAGAGAGGAGCTGCATGAGCGGCTGATGGAGACCTTTTCGCTGGATGCCATACATTCGGAATATGGCATGACGGAACTATTGTCGCAGGCATGGTCGAAAGGCGGCGGATGGTTTGGCTGCCCGCCCTGGATGCGGATACTGATCCGGGACAGCAACGATCCGCTAAGCATTACTGATGGGAGGCGGACGGGGGGTATCAATGTGGTGGACCTGGCCAACTTGCACTCATGCAGCTTTCTGGCGACGCAGGACCTGGGGAGGATCGGGGCTGGCGGACTCTTTGAGGTGCTTGGACGGTTTGACCACTCTGATGTGCGGGGGTGCAACCTGATGCTGGGGTAAATGTGAGTGGCCCTTTCCTGGGGATCTGTCCGGTTTTGGGGAGCTGTCGGTCCCCCGGGGGAGCTTTCCGGTCGCTTACCGCGTCAGATGAAAAGCTGTACAATGAAATGCAGTGCGGCAATCAACATGAAAACCCCTCCGAAAATAGTGGTGCGTTTCGCAAAAGGGAGTCCGAAATTTTGTCCCCCGGCCAGCCCGGCAAATGTGAACAGGAATGCCGACAGGGTGACCAGTATGGTGGCCAGCCAGACTTGGGTGTGAAGCAGCCCCAAGGCAAGCCCGACCAGCAGGGCATCGATGCTGGCGGCCAGTGCCAGCACCACCATCACTTTTCCGCTGTTGATGTCAAACACCCGGGCTTCCGGGTGACGATTTTGTGCCCCATAGATCATTTTTGCCCCGATGTATGCGAAGATTGCAAAGGCGCCCCAGGACTCCAGCCCCTCGAACCTGGGCTGCAACAACCCGCCAAGCCCCAAGCCCAACAACAACAACAGCATGTGCATGATGGCAAAAACCAGGGCCGTCTTAAGCGATACCCCGGGCTTGACCAGTCCGGAAAGGGAACTGTTGGAAATGGCCAGGGCAAAGCAATCCATGGCCAGTCCGAGGGCAACAATAAAAATGATGAGCACGTCCATCTGAGACCGTTTTATTCGGTTATGGCCCGATAACACATATGGCCTTTTTTTCGGTTATGGCCTAATTCGCCAGCAAAGATACAATCCTTTCGAGTCCGACAAGGTCTTCCCCGTCAAAGGCATCCACCTTGTTGCTGTCCACGTCCAGCACCCCGATGATCTTTCCTTCTGCATCCCTCACCGGCACGACGATTTCGCTTTTTGATCGCGGATCGCAGGCAATGTGGCCAGGAAACCTGTGCACATCGGGCACGACAATGCTTTCTTCGCGGTGGATACCCGCCCAGCATACCCCTTTGTCCTTTTCAAGAAGCTGGCAGGCCACGGGTCCCTGGTAGGGGCCCACAATCAGCTGCTCCCCGTCGAGCAGGTAGAAGCCGGTCCAGAAATAATGCTCCATCTTGTGGTGCAGCACAGCCACAATGGTGGCCATGCGTGAAAGGGGGTTGCCACGCTTGGCGAGCAAATCCTCCAGCTGTTTGTAAAGCCTTTCATAGCGGCCTTTTTTTCCCTGTGCGCCCATCCGTTCCATTGTTTTAGATCTGTTAATCTGGTTTAGATCTGCATATCGACATAAACGGATAAACCCGTGCAGTGGGACAAATGTTCAGTTCCCGGGAATACGGGTACATGTTGCCGGTCGGTCGATGCCTGCCGGCCCTTTATTCTCCCAGCTTCTCCAGCTCCACGGTGAAATGCCGCATGATGGGCTTTTCGTTCACGATGCGGTATCCCCGCTGGATCTGATCGCGGCGCTCGTAGATGTTCCCAAGGCAGGCGGCCACATAGTCCATGTGGTTGTTGGTATATGTCCTGCGTGGAATGGCCAGGCGCAGCAGCTCCATTGCGGGGTAGCGGTTTTCGCGTGTGACCGGGTCGCGGTCGGCCATCAGGGTGCCGATCTCAACGCCCCTGACGCCACCTTCCAGGTATAGCTCAATGGCCAGCGTCTGGGCCTGGTATTCTTCTTTCGCGATCTGGGGCAATATCTTTTTTGCATCTACGAACACGGCATGTCCGCCGGTCGGCTCCTGGAATGGAACGCCGAGTGCCCTGAGTTTCTCCCCAAGGTAGGCCACCTGTCCGATGCGGGACTCCAGGTAGTCAAACTCCGTGCCCTCCATCAGTCCCTGTGCGAGGGCCCCCATGTCACGGCCGGCCATACCCCCGTATGTGACGAAGCCTTCAAACATGATGTTGTACACGCTGGCTTTATCGTAAAGCGCTTTGTCGCGCATGGCGATGAAGCCGCCCATGTTTACGATGGCGTCTTTCTTGCTGCTCATCGTGGCGGCATCTCCGTAAGAGAACATTTCCCTGACGATGTCGCGGATGTCGTGCTGCTCATAGCCTTTTTCCCGGACTTTGATGAAATAGGCGTTTTCAGCAAAACGGGCGGCGTCGAAAACCACCGGAATGCCATATTTCTTACTCAGTGCGGCAACTTCACGGATGTTCTCCATCGATACCGGTTGTCCGCCGTTGGTGTTACAGGTTATGGTGATCAGGCAGAAAGGGATTTTATCTGCGGGATTGGACTTGTAGACTTTTTCGAGTTTGTTCAGGTCAATATTGCCCTTGAACGGATGCAGAAGGGTGGTGCTGCAGCCCTCATTGATGGTACAGTCCACCGCCACGGCCCTCCTAAACTCAATGTGCCCTTTGGTGGTATCGAAATGGGCATTCCCCGGAACGAGGTCCCCCTGCTTGATCATTGCGGAGAACAACACATTCTCTGCGGCCCGCCCCTGGTGGGTGGGCAGGAAATAGGGCATGCCCAACAGCTTGTTGATGGCATCCTTCATCTTGTAATAGGACAGTGAGCCGGCATAACTTTCGTCTCCCAGCATCACCTCCGACCACTGGTAGTGGCTCATGGCGCCCGTACCTGAATCGGTAAGCAGGTCAATGAACACCTGGTCGCTGCGAAGGTTGAAGAGGTTGTAACTGGCCTCCCTGATCCATTGTTCGCGCTGCACACGGGTAGAGCGGGTCAGGGGTTCCACGACTTTTATTCTGTAGGGTTCGGCATATGGCAAATTCATGGCATAAAACTTTTGATGAGCGGAATATGGTATGATAAAATGGGGACAGGCACCAAAGCGGCCCTGACACCCGGATGACGGAAGTGAAGCGGGAACTTAGAAGGGGAAGGTGTCCCTTCTTTTCAGGTTGCGGTAGATGTGCTTGATGGAAAGGATTCGGTACATACAATCAACCCATTAGGGAAAACAAATGTAATAAAAAACTTCATTGGCATTGTCGGATGGACCAGTATTTCCGTAACCGGCCTGTGCAAAAACGGACGCCATTTGTTCATATTTGAACAATAGTTTAATCCCGGTGCCTGGTCCGGAATTTCATAAGCCGTTATAAACCAAAACCATGGATCATATGGTATGTAAATTGATGTTTGGAACTGTCCCTAAAAAACATCCGATTAAAAAACGAACACGTCGTCATGAACACACGTCAACACACCATGCCAATACACGGGCAGACCCATGTTTTGCATGCCTTTACCCTCAGGGTCCTATCCCTGTTTTTGCTGGCAGTCCTGCTGCCGGTTGTCGGACTGATGGCCCAGTGGGAGCCCATCCGATATGAAATGGAAATGGAGATTCGCTATGAGGAGAATGAGCTGGTCGCAGGTTGTCTGCTGACCGTCAGGAATACCTCCGGCCGTCCGCTGGACTCCCTGCCGCTGCGGCTTTACAAACTCCTGCAGGTAACACAGGTGCTCGACCAAAACGGACAGGCCCTGCCCTTTTCCCAGGAAGTGACCTCCATTGAAGAAGTTCCGCCATGGCAGGTGAATGCCATACGGATTGCCCTCCCGGAAGCTGTGCTGCCCGGGGAACTGGCCCTGGTCAACATCTCCTATGCCGGAACCCTTGCAGGCTATGCGGAGATTATGGGTTATGTCAAAGACCACATCGACCCTTCTTTTACGATCATCCGCGAAGACGCCATTGCTTATCCCGCTGTGGGAGAACCCAACCTGGAGTCGCTCATGGGCGTCATGTTTCATGCCTATGATTACCGGGTGACCGTGCGGGTGCCCGGTGACCTCGTCGTGGCCAACGGGGGGAACCTGGTCGAAAAAACGACCGAAAACGGATCGACCGCCTATACCTACGAGAACATCAAGCCGGCCTGGCGGATGGATTTTGCGGTGGCACCCTACC
>SLNU01000319.1 GCA_007132865.1 Bacteroidales bacterium
GCAACCAGCAAAGGAAGGCCATACAACAGCATTTTCTTCCAGGTGGAAACGGAAAACCCAGCCTGGTCCCTCCATATGTCTGGCAGCAACAGCAACAGGGTGACGACGCTGGCGATCAGGTTGGAAATGAACACATAGCCCACCCCGATCTCCGGATTGTACACCGCCGAAATAAAGCCATGCAGGCTGGCCGGTCCGTTTTCCAGCAGCCACGGACATGCCAGCAGGAAGAAAAGATTCAGTCCGATATTCACCCCGATGTTCACCAGCTTGATCCCTGCAAACCGCATCGCTTTGTTTTCGCTGCGGAGGCGGGCGAACGGGATGGCGCTGATTGCATCCATGCCCAGAATCATCCCAAACCACAAAATAAATTCCGGATTGGCGGGAAAGCGCACCATCTCCGCGATGGGCTGTCGGAACACCGTGGTGACCACCACGAACAAGGAGGAAGTGGCAAGCACGGAAAACAGCGTGGTGCTGAATACCCGGTTGCGCTGCCCGGGATTGGCCTCCGTAAACCGGAAAAAAGCCGTTTCCATCCCGTAGGTCAGGATGACAATCATAAAGGCCACATAGGAATACATGATGGTCACCACACCGTATTGGCCTGTAAGAAAAATATTGGTGTAAAGGGGGACCAACAGGTAATTCAGCAGTCTCCCGACGATGCTGCTGAGTCCGTAAACGGCAGTTTGGCCTGCCAGACGTTTTAGAGGGTCCACTAGGGCAGAAAAAGCGTCAACAGTTTTTAATCGTCATATCCCAGTTCGGCACGTATTTTTGCCTTCCAGGTTTGGTAGCCGGCTTCAAACCCTTCGGGCTCATTCACGCGGAGCCAGGTACCGTATTTGACATAATCGGGGACCTGGCCACCCTTTGACTTTTTTATTTCGTCCGGGATGCCCAGCTGGTTCAGGTGCCTTTCATAGGCAATCTTGCTCGGTCTGTCTTCTTTTCTGTTCATAAGGATGTCGTATTAAAACCCCTTTGCTTTTCAAAAAACAGTTTTCAAAACAAAGACCAGTGTTGGCAATGAAGAAAATCCTTGTAGCCCCGACAGGAATCGAACCTGTATCTAAAGTTTAGGAAACTTCCATTCTATCCATTGAACTACGGGGCCAAACGGCATGCAAAGATAATGAAGATTCCCGTTGTTTTATGCATAAAACGGAAAAAAAATAGACTGTACTGAATGATTTTTTAGGCTGAACCTAAAAGCGGCGACCAGGATCAACTGATTATGCTGCCGTCAGGGAAATCCTTTTCGGGGGCTATGAAAGCAAGGTCGCCCTCCGGGTCTTCGGCCATCAGCACCATTCCATGCGACTCTATTCCCTTAATGGTTTTGGGCTCCAGGTTGGCCAGCACAACCACCCTTTTCCCAACAAGGTCGGCTGGCTCATATACGCCGGCTATTCCGGAAACCAGCGTACGCTGATCCACACCGGTATCGACCTGCAGTTTCAGCAGCTTTTTGGTTTTTGGAACCTTTTCCGCGGCCAGTATCGTAGCCACGCGAATATCCAAACGGGAAAAGTCATCAAAGCCAATGGGCGGTTTCAGGGGCTCAGCCGTTAGTTCGCTTGCGGCATTGCTCTCCCTGGTGTCCAGTAGTTTTTTGACCTGATGCTCAATCTGGCTGTCTTCGATCTTTTCAAACAGCAGGCTCGGCTGGTCAATCTGATGGCCGGGCTGAAGCAGGCCAGCTTGTCCGGCCCGGGCCCACCCGGCAGACTCCAGCCTTAGCATTGTCTTCAGCTTTTCGGCCGTGAACGGCAGGAATGGTTCACACAGCACCGCCAGGCTGGCGCAGATTTGCAGGGAAACGTTCAGTATGGTCTGCACCCTTCCGGGATGCTCTTTGAACAGCTTCCAGGGCTCGGCCTCCGTCAGGTATCTGTTCCCCAGCCTCGCAAGGTTCATCAATTCCGACAAGGCCTCCCGGAAGCGGTAGTTGTCCAGGCTGTGCATAATCTTTCCGGGAAAACCTGCAAGGGCATCCAATGTTTGCTGGTCTGATTCCAAAAGCCTGGCATCTTCGGGCGATCCCTCCATGGCAGGCACCTTGCCATCAAAATACTTGTGGGTGAGCACAAGGGTGCGGTTCACGAAGTTGCCAAACACCGCCAGCAGCTCCCCGTTGTTGCGTGCCTGGAAGTCTTTCCACGTGAAGTCGTTGTCTTTGGTCTCCGGCGCAGCCGAGCAAAGCACATAGCGAAGCACATCCTGTTTGCCGGGAAACTCCTCCAGGTATTCATGCAGCCATACCGCCCAGTTACGCGAGGTAGAGATTTTATCCCCCTCCAGGTTCAGGAATTCATTGGCAGGCACGTTCTCCGGAAGGATATAGGAGCCTTCCGCATGCAGCATACAGGGGAAAATGATGCAGTGAAAAACGATATTGTCCTTGCCAATAAAGTGTACCAGCTTGGACTCCGGATCCTTCCAGTACTTTTCCCAGTCAATGCCCTTCTCCTCCCCCCACTCCCGCGTGGCGGAAATATAGCCGATGGGGGCATCAAACCAGACATACAAAACTTTACCTTCCGTTCCCTCAACCGGAACCTTTACGCCCCAGTCCAGGTCGCGGGTCACGGCACGGGGCTGCAGGCCCTGATCTATCCATGATTTGCATTGCCCGTATACGTTGGGTTTCCAGTCATGCTTGTGGCCTTCAAGTATCCATTCGCGCAGCATCGGCTCATACTGATCCAGCGGCAAGTACCAATGCCTGGTCTTCTTCATCACAGGCTTGTTGCCGCTTAGCACCGAACGGGGGCTGATCAGGTCGGTCGGACTGAGCGAAGTGCCGCAGTTTTCACACTGGTCACCATAAGCCTTGTCATAGCTGCAATGCGGACAATTGCCGGTGATGTACCGGTCAGCCAGGAACTGCTGGTTTTCGGCATCAAAATACTGTTCTGTTTCCTTCTCCAGGAACTTTCCGCTGTCGTAAAGCTTCCGGAAAAAGGCCGATGCCGTTTCATGGTGAATGGCAGCTGAAGTGCGGCTGTAAACGTCAAAGGATATCCCGAACTTTTTAAAGGAATCCCTGATCAGGGCATGGTAACGGTCCACGATGGCCTGCGGACTGGTTTGCTCCTGTCTTGCCTTGATGGTGATGGGGACCCCATGTTCATCACTGCCCCCGATAAACACTACATCTTCACCTTTCAGCCGCAAGTAACGGGCATAAATATCGGCCGGGACGTACACGCCTGCCAGGTGGCCGATATGCAGGGGGCCATTGGCATAAGGCAGTGCAGAAGTGATTGTATAGCGCTTAAATGGCTTTTTATTGTCGGATGTTTCAGGCATGATTGACAGTAAAATATAATGGTTGGACCTACAAAGGTAAGCATTGTTGGCTTTTATAAATTGGTATTAAAGCATTACCTTTGCAACAATAAACTGACAAATTGGCAAGAAACCATGGATATTGCATCCATTAAGCAGCGATTTGGCATAATCGGGCACTCCCAAAAGCTTGACCGGGCCATCGACGTGGCACGACAGGTTGCCCCAACAGACATTACCGTGCTTGTGAACGGCGAAAGCGGCACAGGAAAGGAAGTGTTTCCCAAGATCATTCACTACCTCAGTCCCCGCAAGCACGGACCATACATCGCCGTGAACTGCGGCGCCATACCCGAAGGCACCATTGACTCTGAGCTGTTTGGTCATGAGAAGGGATCATTTACCGGTGCACATGAGGCACGAAAAGGCTATTTTGAAGTAGTCGACGGGGGGACCATCTTCCTGGATGAGGTGGCAGAATTGCCATTGCTTACCCAGGTAAGGTTGTTGCGGGTGCTGGAATCCGGGGAGTTTATAAAAGTGGGGGCCTCCAAAGTGCAGAAAACCAATGTCCGTGTCGTAGGTGCCACCAATATAAACCTGCAGGAAGCCATTTCGAATGGCCGGTTCCGGGAGGACCTCTACTACCGGCTCAACACCGTCCCGATTTACGTTCCGCCTCTCAGGGAAAGGAAGGAAGACATTATCCTGATGTTTAAGAAGTTCTCCGCTGATTTTGCGGAAAGATACCGCATGCCGCCCTTGCAGCTGACACAGGATGCAGAGGATTTACTGCTTAACCACCGGTGGTCAGGCAATGTCAGGCAGCTTAAAAACCTGGCCGAACAGATCTCCGTCCTGGAAAAAGAAAGGCTGGCCAATTCCGGCATCATTCTTAAATACCTGCCCGGGGAGACCGGCAGCAGGTTGCCGGTTTTGCTCAGGGATGCCGAGAGTGCTGGCGGACTGACCGAAAGGGAGATCCTCTATAAGCTGTTGTTTGAGATGAAGCGCGACATCACCGACATGAAGAAGGTGATCTCTGAAATCATGCAAAAGGGACAGGTTAGCCGTGGCTTTCAGGAGGAACATTCCCAGCTTATTGAAAAGCTTTACCAGGATCGAGACTTGCCACAGGTCTACCAGGGTGAAGGTGCCCTCCGGAAAGCGGATGCCGAAGAGCATCACCAGGTGGTGGAGAACTACGAGGATACCATGGAGTATGTGGAAGAGAACCTTTCGCTGCATGACAGGGAGAAGGACCTCATTTCCAAGGCCCTGCAAAGACATGGAGGCCGCCGGAAGAAGGCCGCCAGGGAACTGGGCATTTCAGAGCGCACACTGTACCGCAAGATTAAGGAATACGATATTGGCGAATGATCCGTTTAATTACCGGAGATGAACACGCAACATAAATGAACACCATTCAATATAAGAAACATCCTAAGCTGGCGCAGTTGCTGGTCCTTGCCGCCATGCTGGTCTCCCTCGGCGCCTGCGGGGTATATTCCTTTACAGGCGCCAGCATACCCCCGGAGGCCCGGACCATTTCCGTGGCCTTTTTCCCCAACGATGCCCCCCTGGTACAGCCCACGCTTAGTCAGCGGTTTACCGAGTCCCTCCAGGATAAATTCCAGCGTCAGACCAGCCTGCGCCTGGTGGAAGACAATGGAGACCTGCACTTTGAAGGCAGCATCATCGGGTACAGCACCCAACCAACGGCCATTGCAGGGGATGACCGGGCCGCTCTGAACCGGCTTACCATTACGGTGAGGGTCCGTTTCATCAACGAGTTTGATTCGCGAACTGATTTTGAAAGGAATTTTTCACGCTTCTACGATTATGCGGCAGAGATCAGTCTCTCCCAGATAGAAAATGAAGCCATTGACATCATCAACGAAGCCTTGGTTGAAGACATTTTCAATGCAGCTGTCGTTAACTGGTAGGGCGCAGCAAAAGGGCGGATAAGCCAATTGAACGGATAAATAAACAAAGCGGATAAAAACGATGAACCTGCTATCTGCCCTTGTAAACAGGGACAAGTCATTGGACGGGTCCACCGCCGAAGAACTTACAGCCTTTTGTGAGCGGTACCCCTACTGCCAGCCCTCCCAGATCCTTTTGGCGCGCAACCTGCTGCTCCTGAAGATGGACCCCTACGGAAAGCAGTTGAACCGCGCACTGGCCTATTCCACTGACCGAAAAAGGTTCCAGGCCTTCATTGCAGATGAATCTCCGGAGGAACTCCCTGCCGGTGCCTCGTCGCAAACTGTTGGATCACCTGCCCATGGCGAGGTTCTTTCAGACGGGCAGGCAACTGGCGGCGGGGATGCCGACGGCTCCTCCGGCCAGCCGGCTGCCCACTCCCCCCACATCAGAAAGCAACAGGAGATTATTGACCGCTTTTTGAGTGCAAACCCCCGGATCGAGCCAGGAAAAGCTGCCCCTGATGAAGAAACCATTGGGGCTGAAGCCCTTGAGGAACCTGAAGACCTGGTAAGTGAAACCCTTGCGGAAATTCTGGCCAAGCAGGGCCAAAGGGAAAAGGCCGTAAGGGTTTACGAAAAATTAAGTTTGAATTTTCCGGAAAAAAGCAGTTACTTTGCAAAAAAAATAGAAGACCTGAAAAACACTTA
>SLNU01000088.1 GCA_007132865.1 Bacteroidales bacterium
CTGGTCTTCCCCGGGGGCGTGGATCCCCATGTGCATATGCACCTTTCGACAGCTGCAGGTTTTTCGTCGGATAATTTTGAATCAGGCAGCAAGGCGGCCTTGCTGGGCGGAACCACCACACTGATCGACTTTGTCACGCCCCGGCGCGGGCAATCCCTTACCCATGCCCTTGCAGAAAGGCGGGCGGAGGCTGCCGAATCCCTTGTCGACCATGGCCTGCATGTCAGTCCCGTGGAGTGGCGCGAAAGCCTGCCGATGGAAATCGATGCCTGCATGATGGCAGGTGTCAGCACCTTCAAGGTCTACATGGCATATAAGGATGCAATTGGTGTAGACACAGAGGTTCTGGAGAAGATAATGATTAAAGTCGGAAGGGCCGGGGGCATGGTGACCCTGCATGCCGAAATGGGCGATGAAATCGACCGGCTGCGGGATGATTTGTTCGCAAAGGGGCATAGGGAACCGTCGGCCCATCCGCTTTCCCGCCCGCCCCATACCGAAAGCCAGGCAGTCGCCAAGGCCATTGAATTGTCAGAAAAGACCGGCTGCCCCTTGTACATTGTCCACGTTTCCGCGGAGGAATCGGTGAACCTTATCCGGAAGGCCCGCCACAAGGGCCTTAAGGTGAGCGCAGAGGCCTGCCCCCACCACCTATTGCTGGACGAATCGAGATACAGCGGCGAATTCCAGGATGCGGCACCCTGTGTGCTGAGTCCGCCACTTCGCGGCAAGGCAGACCGGGAAGCACTATGGGAGGCTTTGGCTGACGGAACCATACAGGTGGTGGGAACAGACCACTGCCCGTTTATGATGGCACAAAAGGAAACGGGTCTTGAAGATTTCCGAAAGATCGCCAATGGGGCGGGAAGTGTGGAGCACCGACTTGCCCTGCTCTATACTTACGGGGTGCTCGAGGGCAGAATCAGCATCCACCGTTTTGTGGAACTGGTCTCTGCGGCACCGGCTGGCATATTCGGACTGACATCCCGCAAAGGGAGCCTGCAGCCTGGTGCGGATGCCGATCTGGTAATCTGGAACCCCGTGCATGAAAGCACCATCTCAGCCGATACCCACCAGCAGCGCTGCGACCACAATATTTTTGAGGGCTTCAAGGTAAAAGGCAGGGCGGAATACGTCATTGCCCGTGGGGAAGTGGCTGTTGAAAACGGCAGGCTAAACCCGCCCGCTAAGGGCAGCTACCTCCACAGAAATCCGCTCCCAAAGCCCTGAGTCTGCAGGGCCGATGACCCCAACCATACCCGTATCGCCCTGAGTCACCCAGGCCGCTGACCCAACACTCGTCCCGCGCGCGCTTTATTCCCCAAATACCCTGCATCTGTCCCGATTGAGGATGCCGTCCAATATCTCTGCCGGACGCTCGAATCGCTGGGTGAACATCATGGCAGCAATGATATAGGGCTTGAACCCGGCTTCCAGGTAGGTGCGGATACGGTATTTTTCAAACACTTCGGCATTGACTTCCCCTTCCTTACAGGAAACCCCCGAGATATCGGCAGGCAGGCAATGCATATACAGCGCGTCCTGATTTTTGGTAAGCTTCATTTTGGCCTCGTCATACTCCCAATCCTTATGCCTTGCATTGTTGGCCAGGCATTGGACCTCCAACTCCTGCAAGCCTTTCTTGTCGCCGCCCAGCAACAGCCGGGTACGCTCCTCCATGATGTGGAAAGGAGCCCAGCTTTTGGGATATACGATGTCGGCACCTGCCATGGCCTCTTCCATCGAGTGGCTGATGTGGAAACTGCCACCGCTTTCCACGGCTTGTTTTTTTGCCAGTTCCGTAATTTCCGGTATCAGCCCGTAGCCTTCGGGATAGGCCAATTCGATCTGCATGCCGAAGCGCGACATCAGGGCGATGATGCCCTGTGGAACCGACAGGGGCTTGCCATAGCTGGGCGAATAGGCCCAGCTCATGACGATCTTTTTCCCTCGCAGGTTCTCCAGTGAGCCAAACTGGCTTTCCAGGTGCATCAGGTCTGCCATGCTTTGCGTCGGATGGTCCAGGTCACATTGCAAATTAATCACCCCGGGCCGCACCGGCAGCACCCCCTGGGCAAATCCCTCGTCGAGTGACTCAGCCACTTCCCGCATGTACTTGTTGCCCTCGCCGAGGAACATATCGTCCCGGATGCCGACAAAGTCAGACAAAAAGGAGATCATATTTGCCGTCTCCCGCACGGTCTCCCCGTGGGAAATCTGTGATTTTTCCTCGTCCAGGTCCTGCACTGCCAGTCCGAGTAAATTGCTGGCCGATGCAAAGGAGAAACGGGTGCGGGTGGACTTGTCCCGGAAATTCGAAACCGCCAGCCCCGTGTCAAACACCCTGGGCGAGATGTTCTGGTCGCGCAACTCCTTCAGCACCCGTGCCACCCTGAGGGTGGTAAGCAGGTCGTCGTGGCTTTTTTCCCAGGTCAGCAAAAAGTCTTTTCCAAACAGGCCGTTGCTAAGGTGGCCGATGGATTCAATTTGTTTTTCAAGCTCCATTATCTGATGGTTTATATTGTTTTTTGCACTTTATGCTTGGGATGGTGCAGGCTCCAGGTTGCACATGCCAGTTCAAATCACCAGGCTGTTTCGGTGCGGATAATGGGTAAAATGCATTATCCAGGCAGCCCTTACAACTCATATGCAAATGCGGCATAAAATGCCGATGCGCTGACCAGGTGGTCAATGGGTACCTTCTCGTCGGGGGCATGGGCCAGGATCTCATTCCCGGGCCCGAACCCGATGACCGGGATGCCATAATAGCCATTGATGGTGACCCCGTTGGTGGAAAACGTCCATTTGTCCACCTTGGGTGGTCGCCCAAACAGCTTTTCAAAGCTCCGGATGCCAGTCTGAACGATATGGTGGTCAGCCGGTATCTTCCATGTCGGATAGTACTTCTCCATGCCGTATTCCAGTCCGGTGAACGACTTCTCCCTGTATTGAAGGGTCTCCACTTTCGCGTTCATGCCCTCCACCAGCTGCTCGATCTCCCTGACGGCCGATTCCCTTGTCTCTCCCCAGGTCAGGCGCCGGTCCAGGTGTATCCTTGCATAGTCGGCCACGGCACAAAGAGACGGACTCCCCGAGGTGATCTCGGAGATCGTGATGCTGCCCTTGCCGAGGAATTCATCGTATGCAAGCCGTTCGTTAAGCTTTTCTATCTCAAGGGCGGTCCTGGACGCCATGTAGATGGCATTTTGTCCCCTCTCCGGAGCGGACCCGTGGGCAGAGACCCCGTAGAAGCTCACATGCATCTCCATCCTTCCACGGTGCCCTCTGTAAACGTTCAGGTTGGTTGGTTCGGTGCTGATTGCAAAATCCGGTCGTATGCCTTCCTCCTCCACAAGGTATTTCCAGCAAAGCCCGTCGCAGTCCTCTTCAATGACGCTCCCCACAAAATAAATGGTGAGGTCCCGGTCAAACCCAATTTCCTTTAAGATTTTTCCTGCAGTCACGAAAGCCGCTGCCCCTCCTTTCTGGTCCACCGTCCCCCGTCCATGCACAAAGCCATCCCTGATCTCTCCCCCCAGGGGGTCGAAGCTCCAGTTCTCCGCATTGCCCAGGTCAACCGTATCCATATGGGCATCCAGTGCAAGCACCCTGCTGCCATTGCCGATTCTGCCGATCACATTGCCAAGACCATCTTGCCGAACCTCGTCAAAGCCCGCCTCCTGCATCTGCCTCATCAGCTCCTGCTGAACGGCTCCCTCCTGAAGGCTCAGGGATTTGATCTGCACCAGCCTGGAAAGGTTTTCAGCCGTATAGTCCGCATACTGACCGGCCAGGCTGTTGATTTTTGAATACCTGTCATCCATTGTCAACTAAAATTTAATGGTTTGGGGTAAAGGTAAATTTTTTGCCGCTTTTTTTTGAATATCTTTATGGTCTTTATTTATATTTCGTTGTCGGATAGGCCGCTCCAATCAGACTGGCAGATTGCCCGGCATCAGCAAATCTAAACCGATTGTGCATGTGGAAGTTTGTCTTATCCAGGCTTGAGGAAGATACGCCCGTGATGGTTATTGTGGTGGTTGACCGCCAGGGCAGCAGTCCCGGCAAACAGGGCTTTAAAATGGCCGTGGCTGGCGACGGCGGCCTGGCCGGATCCATCGGTGGGGGCGTAATGGAATACCAGATGGTGGAGCTGGCAAGAAAACGATTGGCCGAAGGGGAGAAAGGGCCCTTGCTGAAGCGGCAGGTCCATGACCCGGCTGCGGAAGCGGAACGATCCGGACTGATTTGTTCGGGGGAGCAGACCCATGCATTCGTATTGCTTCAGCAAAAAGACCTGAACACCGTGGAAGCCTTGTGCGAGGCTGAGGAGAGAGGGCTCAAGGGATGGCTTGGGATTGGTCCCGACGGAATGTCCTTTTCAGGGGAAGCACCGGAAGTCCTGTCCGGAATTGTCCCCGGGACCCCTGCCGGCAGCAATCCTGGGAGTGGAGCAGAGACCCCTGCCGGCAGCAATCCTGGGAGTGGAGCAGAGACCCCATCCGGCAACAACCCTTGGAGCGGCACAGAGACCCCATCCGGCATTGCCTGGCAAAAATTATCCGACGCCGAGTGGAGGTATCTCGAACCTGTCGGGGAAGGACCCTGCCTGTATGTGTTTGGCGGTGGCCATGTCAGCGTCCCCATGAGCCAGGTGTTTCGTATGCTGGGGTTCAGGGTTGTCGTTCTGGATGACAGGGAAGGCTTGAATACGATGGAATCCAATAACTTTGCCCATGAAAAAAGGCTGGTGGATTATCGCAGGGCCGGGGACTTGTTTGCCGGTGACGGCCAGACCTATGTGGTTATTATGACGGTATCGCATGCCACCGACCAGTTGATCCTGGGCCAAATGCTGGGCAAACCCCTGAAATATCTGGGAATGATTGGCAGCCGTAAGAAGGTGCAGAAAATATTTGACACGTTGAGGGCCAAGGGTGCATCCGACGAACAATTAAAAAAAGTGGATTCCCCCATGGGGCTTCAGATAAACAGCCAAACCCCGGAAGAGATCGTGATCAGCATCGCTGCGAAGGTCATCCAGGTAAAAAATGAATAAGATGAGGCGTTGTATTTTGCTGGCCATTTTGCTGGCCATTTTTTCAGAGGGGAACGGACAAGCCCTCACACGGTTTTTCACACTCGATGAGGTGGTCGCGCTGGCCCGGGAAAACTCCCCCGATGCGATGGCCGCACGTCACCGTTACAGGGGCAGCTACTGGCAATACCGCAGCTTTCAGGCCGGCTACCTGCCAAACCTCAGGCTCGACGCGACCCTGCCAAACCTGAACCGCACGATTTCGCCCATTACGCTGCCCGACGGATCTGATATATTTGTACGCCGAAGCCTGGCCACCTCCTCGGCAAACCTTGCGCTCAGCCAGACCATCGGTCCGACAGGCGGACAATTGTTTGTGAGTTCCGGCTTGCAGCGAATCGACCTGATCAGAGAGGATGACAACCTGGTCTCTTATTTGTCGACCCCGGTGAACATCGGGTTCCGCCAGCCGGTGTTTGCCCATAACCCGTTTAAGTGGGAACGGGAAATCGAACCCATGCGCTACCAGGAATCCCGCAAGCGGTATGTCGAAGACCTGGAGAATATTTCCATACGGGCCACCAATCTGTTTTTTGACCTTTTGCTGGCCCAGATCAATGTTGAGATCAACCAGATCAACCTGGCCAGCAACGACACCTTGTACAGCATCGCCCAGGGCCGGTTCTCCCTTGGCCGCATCGCGGAGAATGAGCTGCTGCAGATGGAACTGAATGTGTTGAACTCGGAAGCCTTGCTCGAACAGTCCCGCATTGACTACGAAGCGGCTTTGTTCAGCTTCCGGTCGTTCATGAGACTGGGAAGCATTCAGCAAATTGAGCTGATTCCGCCAGACCGGGTCCATGACCTGCAGATCGAGC
>SLNU01000117.1 GCA_007132865.1 Bacteroidales bacterium
GATGGCCACGGTCAGAAAAACGACCGCCGAGACCATCAGCACATCCCATGGGAGGGTTTTCACCATCATGGGTGCCACAGAATAATTCCCGCGGGCCTCCAGGAAGATGGCCAGGTTGTTGTTCAGCCAGGCGTAGGCCGGCTGGAAAAAACTGACCGATATTTTTCCGAAGTTGGAGTAGGGGTCCAGCAGGTTGAGCAGGAATAAACTCCCAAAGATCCAGAATACCAGTGTCAGGGAGAGGATTCCGTACCTGAGGATCCGCTTTTTATTGTCTGAATAGACAAACTTCCGCTTTTTTTTCTTCTTGAAAATGCCGGCAAGGCGAATGATGATATCCTGCATTGTGCCCATCGGACAGATTGAAGAGCAATACACCCTTCCAAAGAAGAACGTCAGCAGGATCACCAACAGGAACCCCAGTCCGCTGACGGTAAAGAACAAGGCCAGGAAACGCAGGATAGAGGGGAATAGCTGCAGGTGCAGGAACACCTGGGTGGGCGAATGCAGCAGCCGGGAGTCAATCCCGATAAACAATTGTATAAGCAGGATGATTACGAGAAGGGATAGCCCGATCCGTATTTTTCTTAAGTGCCGGAGGTTCATAAACGGGATTTAAAGTAGTTCAGGAGTACAATGCCAGGTTTACATGGCTACCCGCTTGATATTTAGCTGGTCAAGATTGATCCGGCCGATGTTCATTTCTGCGGCGATCCGGATATGGCCGACCTCATTCGGCTGTGCCCCGAAAATCAGGGTGCTGGCTGCGTCCACTGCGACGATATCCTGCGAAATCAGCAGGCTTCGCATCATCGTGATGTCTGAGACAGAAGTGCCCTTGGGCCCGTTTTGCATCATTACCCGGTAGGCATCTACGATGTTCAGGTCTGGCTTGCGTGACAAGCAAAAATCGGCGATACACTGGTGCAGGTCGTTGCGATGCCAGTAGCCCCGGTCCCATACGATGCCCATCAGGTTCTTCATCGCGATGGTTACGCTGGTAGAGGCATGGTGTTTCAAAACAGGTACGTTGATGAAGACATCGGCATCCAGAATCTGTTCGTGCACCTTGGCCTCGGTCAGTCGCTTCGCTCCGGGTATCTTCACATCCCTGTAATTGCGTTCAAAGTTCCCGGGCACCATTTGTCCGCCAGCAGCCCTGACGGCAGCCTCTATTCCCGAGTTTTCATAGCTCCGCTGCCAGTTATCGCAGGTATGGTCGAAAACGAAGACCTGGGAAGCCCCGGCATCCAGGCAGTCTTTTACGATGGCCCCAACCAGGTCGGGATTCGTGTTTGCAGCTCTTTCCACGGAAGTGTCCCAGGCCGCATTGGGTTTCACCACGACGCGCTGTCCGCGTTTCACATAACGCTGCATGCCACCCATTTCCTGTATGGCACGGCGATACATCGGAACAGGTTCCCCTCCTCGAACGGCCACCAGGTCATGGTTTCCCCCGGTGGAAACCGGCCTGGAGGATGCAAATAACGGGATCCTGCCGATCGTTGATGCATACAATCCTGTCAGTGCAGAATAGATAAATCCTTTTTGTAAAAACTGTCGCCTGTCCATATTCAAAAGTTTAGTATACTGACAAATATTTGCCGAATCAAGGAACTTCTTCCTGCAAAATTACCATTTCACGACAATTTTTTTTATTTTTGGACCCGCAATCCCTTGCTAACAAGCTTATTTATAATGATTTTAAAAAATCAACCATGGCATTAACTACCTCCGCAATAAGCAGTGTTAACTGGAAAACCGCCCTCAGGGTTGGGCTTCTGGACATATCCGCCCTGGCTTTCATTTATTTCATGCCTGCCTTGTCGCATATGCTGAGCATCAAGCTATACCTGATAGAACCCATGCGGCTGATGCTAATTCTGGCACTGGTGCATACCCACAGGAAGAATGCTTTCCTGCTGGCACTTACCCTGCCGTTCTTTTCTTACCTGATCTCGGCCCATCCGGTATTTATTAAATCCGCGCTCATCGCAGCCGAACTGGTCGTCAATGTGGCCCTGTTCTATTTTCTGGTGAAGTACATCCACCGCCTGGGCGCAATATTTGCAAGCATTTGGCTTAGTAAGATATTCTATTACGGGCTGAAATACATTGCCATTCTGACCGTGCTTCCCAATGAATCACTGATTGGCACACCACTTCAGATACAGCTGGCCACCTCGGCAGCTTTTAGCTTGTACCTGTTCCTGATGTTAAAAAAGGAATAGATTATCCGGTAAAGATTCCGAACCCGATGTCTTCAAGCATCTGGCGATGCTGGTCCGTCGAGGAAGTCAATTTCACCTTGAAGGCACCCGGTTCCCGGCGATAAACATAATTCTCCCTCAGCTTTTCAAACTGTTGCGGATCCCGCCTGAACCTCACCGAGTCATGGTGAATGGCATAGGTATGCAGGATGGCCTGCGTAAACAGCGATTCCCTTGTGATCGAATTGCCGTCAATATGGACAAGGGGTTTATCCGGCGGAATCAGGCCCCTGGGGCACCATGAATCCAGTCCGATTCCGAAAAACCTGCTGATTGCCTGCACACTCATTGCGCTTCCATTGGCTTTTCCTTCTACCGAATAGCCGGCGATATGGGGGGTTGCGAGTGCAGCCGCACCAGCCAGCACAGGTGAAATTTTCGGCTCCTGCTCCCATACATCGATTGCACATCCGCTGATTATACCCTGCTTCAATGCGTGAAGTATGGCCATGGTATCTGCCACTTCTCCCCTGGAAGTATTGATGAACCAGGCCCCTTTCTTTACCTTCCCGAAAAAGTCCCGGTCTGCCATATGCTGGGTCCGGAACTTGCCCTCCCTGCTAAGGGGTACATGGAGGGTGATAATGTCTGCTTCAGCCAGGAGCTTGTCCAGGTTGGTAAAACCGTCGGCACCTTCTGCAGCCTCCCTGGGAGGATCGTTGACCAGGGTTCTGATTCCCAGCGACTTAGCCATCTCCACCACCCTGGAGCCAATATTGCCGGCACCGATGACCCCCAGGCAGACCTGGTCAAACCTGGCTTTCTGTACCCGGAGGATGCATGCCAGGGCGGAGGCGACGTACTGCCTGACTGCCCCGGCATTACAGCCAGGGGCTGCTGTCCACTGGATGCCGCTTTCTGCGCAATAGGATGCATCTATGTGGTCGCTGCCGATCGTGGCCGAAGCAATGAACTTCACCGGGGTGCCCCAGAGCAATTCCTCATTGCAGCGGGTGCGGGTCCGGACCATCAGGGCATCGGCATCCATGAGGTGCTCACGCCGGATCCTCCTGCCAGGAATATACGTAACCCGGGCGACTTCTTCAAGGGCCTCCCCAAGGAATGGAATGGCAGCGTCTGCAACGATGTGTATCATAATGCATACAAAGAAAACGATTTTCCGGGATTTTCCGAAATAACTGCCTGACAATTCAAGCCCAATCCCTTGAAATCGTGCGTGGACCAATACGCTTTTTTAATTAATTTTGCCCCGCGGACTCCGCCTTCTGTGTTAATCTGGCAAAACCTTGCGTATGATCATCCTGGGAAATACCTTATTGTCAGACGAGCTTTACCTTGAGCATTTTGTCTGTGACCTGCCGGCCTGCCTGGGTGGGTGTTGCGTGGAAGGGGATTCGGGGGCCCCGCTTGAAGAGGAGGAAACCCTCATATTGCAGCAGATCTATCCGACAATAAAACCCTTAATGATTGATGAAGGCATTTCAACGGTAGAGCTGGAGGGACCCTGGGTGAAGGATTTCCAGGGGGAGCTGACCACCCCGCTGGTGAAAGGGAAGCAATGCGCCTATGTGTTCCATGATGGGGCCGGGATTGCCAAATGTGCCATAGAGAAGGCCTGGGAGCAGGGACTCGTGGATTTCAAAAAGCCGGTCTCCTGCCACTTATACCCGATACGGGTGAGCAAATATCCCAATTATGAAGCCCTGAACTACCATCGCTGGCCGCTGTGCGACCCGGCGCGAAAGCACGGTAAAAAGCTAAAAGTCAGGGTGTATAAATTCCTGAAAGAAGCGCTCATCCGCAAATACGGGGCGGACTGGTACGAAGAGCTGGAGGAATACATAAGATTTACGTACGATTGACCGAAGCAATCGCCTTTTCAATTCTCCCGGTGCTCTCCGCTTTACCCAGAATCGCCATGATCTCCTTGATATCCGGGCCGGTTCCGCTGCCGACCAGTGCCAGGCGCAATCCCGGCATGATCTTTCCGGCCCCGTGGCCGCTTTCCTCCATAAAGTTGTGGAGGACCTGGTCAATCGCTTCTGCGGTGAAATTGTCCAGCCCGGAAAGACGCATTGCCACCTGTGACAACACCTCTGGTGTGTCCTCCTTCCAGCGTTTCTTCACAAAATTTTCATCGTAGCTCTCCGGGGCCTGGAAAAAGAAAGCAGACTGATCCAGCAGTTCATGAATGAAATTTGCTCTTTCCCGCATCAGCCGGGCGATTCTTTCGGCCCGTGCAGCATCAGGTCGCTGAAACCCTTTGGCCTCAAGCAGGCTGGTAAATGCTTCCGCCACTTCGTGCAGGGGTTTTTGTTGCAGGTAGAGGTGGTTGAACCATTTGGCTTTTTCAGGATCAAATTTTGAACCCGATTTCCCGACCCGGTCCAGGCTGAAGGCCTGCACCAGCTCCTCCATTGAAAATACCTCCTGTTCGGTGCCGGGGTTCCATCCAAGAAGGGCCAGCAGGTTCACAAATGCATCCGGAAAATATCCGGCTTCGCGGTACCCGCTGGATACCTCTTCCGAAACCGGGTCTTTCCATTGCAACGGAAATACTGGAAATCCCAGGCGGTCCCCGTCCCGCTTGCTGAGCTTGCCGTTGCCGTCAGGTTTAAGCAGCAAGGGCAGGTGGGCAAACTCCGGCATCTGCTGTTCCCAGCCCAAAAAACGGTACAGCATGACGTGCAGGGGTGCTGAGGGCAACCATTCCTCCCCCCGGATTACATGGGTAATTTTCATCAGGTAATCGTCCACTACATTCGCCAGGTGGTAGGTAGGCATGCCGTCGCTTTTGAACAGCACCTTGTCATCCAGCAGCTTGCTGCTGACCCGCACTTCCCCCCGTATCAGGTCGTTTACCAGCACTTCTTCGTTCTCTGGCATTTTGATTCGGATCACATAAGCTGCGCCGGATTCCAGCATCTGGTGTACACTTGTGGGGTCCATCGTCAGTGAGTTCTTCATGCCCATGCGGGTTTGGCTGTCGTATTGCGGATTGCCGCTTTCGGCTTCCAGCTGTTTACGCATCGCATCCAGTTCCTCCGGGCTGTCAAAGGCGTAATAGGCATGCCCGCTCTCCACAAGCTGCATGGCATACTGCCGGTATATGTCCTTGCGTTCTGACTGCCGGTAGGGTCCGAAGGATCCACCAACATCCGGACCCTCATCCCAGATAATGCCACACCAGCGGAGCGACTCCATGATGTAGTTCTCTGCGCCGGGCACGTAGCGATTCTGGTCCGTGTCTTCGATGCGTAACAGGAAGGTGCCTCCGTGCCTGCGGGCGAAGAGGTAGTTATAAAGTGCGGTGCGGACCCCGCCCATGTGCAGGGGTCCGGTCGGACTGGGTGCGAATCTTACTCTTGGGTGTACCATAGAATATGCTGTTTTTTTGTCAAAAGCCTGGAAACCGAACTGCAAACTTATAAAAAAGTGTTATATAAAGAAGGCCACTCTTGCGATCAGGGCCAGTCCGAATGCGACCATCAGCAAACCGACAATGCGGTTAACCCAGGTCAGTACCTTGATGTTCAGGCGTTGCTTAATGCGGTTGGCAAGAAAGCATTTCAGAATATCCGTGACAAATACGGCCGAAACGGTTCCCGCAAAGAATACGAGTATTTCTTTGGAGGGGATGCCGTATTTGGCCGATACCAGGCTCATCA
>SLNU01000288.1 GCA_007132865.1 Bacteroidales bacterium
ACACCCTTTATGGAAGGGCCTGTGCCCTGTTCCGGTGTCAGGAGAACGAGGGGGCGATAAAAGACCTCAATGCCCTGATCAAGTCTGACCCCAACGATATCAGGGCTTTGCATACCAGGGCCTTGGTCTACGGGGACGAGGAGAAATACAAGGAAGCCATCAGGGACCTTGAAAAAGTGGTTGCCCTTAAGCCCGAGTCCCTGGAGGCCTGGTGCGACCTGGGTGGTGCCTGCCTGATGAATAAGGATTATGCGAAGGCCGGGGACTGTTTCGACAAGTGCCTGGATCTGGATAAAACCTTCCCCGAGGCCTGGTTCGGGAAAGGCATGGCCGCACTGGAGAAAAAAGAAGCCCGCAAAGCCATTGAGTTTTTCAATGCCGCAATCAAACTGGATGGCAAATACCTGCTGGCGATTATGGCCCGGGCGGAAGCACATTTCATGTTCAAGCAAAAGGCCGAAGGACTGAAGGATGTGGCCAGGGCCGCTGCCATAGAGCCGGAGATCTTCAAAAATACGGAAGGGGACCAGGACGACGGGGATGGCTATGAAGACGACGAAGAGGGTTCCATGGATGACGATCAGGACATGGAAACGTTCTGAAACCCCGGTGTGCCATTCTTTTTGTTGCGTGACGGCACGTTATTTCCCGCTTTTCTTTGAGAATTTTATAATTTAGGGGCCTTTAACCCCTAAATTGGTTTTACATGCACTTACGTTCAGGTTTAATTGTTCTTGTTTGTTTCCTGCTGGCCATCCCAGGCCAGGCCCAGGAGAAGAAAAGGCTGTCACACGATGATTATGCGGCCTGGAATACGATCAACAGATCCCAGCTTACGCCAGGCGGAGACTGGGTGGTCTATGAAGTGAACCCCCAGGACGGGGACGGGAAACTGGTGATCCGCCATATTGAAAGTGGGCGAGAGCACGTGATCCCCCGTGGAACCCGCGCCTCGGTATCTCCGGGCGGGAAGTATGTCGCCTTCCATATCCGGCCCCAGCAGTCCGTCGAAAGGCAAGCCAAAGTGGAAAAAAAGCGGCGTGACCAAATGCCCGCAGATTCACTTGGCATTTTTGTTTTCAGCACTGAAAACCTGGAAAAGCTACCTGCACTCCAGTCTTTTTCCATGCCTGAGGAACCATCCGACTGGATGGCATACATCATAGACAAGGGGCGGGTGGCTGTCCCGGAAGAGGCAGAGGAGGAAGGCGAGCCGGAAGATCCCGGGCAGGAACCTGAGCCGGAAGAGGAAGAAGAGGAAGAGGTCGAAAAGCCCGGCAAGGTGTTGTTCGTTTACAATCCCGTTACCAGCGATATCACCGAGCTCAGGAATATCAACAGTTTTGTCATCTCTCCGGTGGGTAATCTGGTAGTCGGACTGACGGAGAAGGAGAACAAGGACACCCTGTCCTTTTTTGAAGTGGTCAGCGTAGCGTTGCCCGGCTTGGCTGCAAAAACCATTGACAGCCGCTATGGGGATATGAAGAATCTGGCGGTGGACAGGGAAGGCGGACAGCTGGCATGGCTTTTTTCATCCGATACTGCCGATGCCAAGGCATATAGTGTCTACCTCTACCAGCAGCGCCGTGAACGCCTCAATGAGGTAATCAGCAGCTCCAGCCCGGGCATGCCTGACGGACATGGCCCAAGTGAACACAGCACGCCGCGCTTTTCAAAAAACGGGGAGCGCTTGTTTTTTTGGAATGCCCCCCTGCCGCAGCCTGAGCCTGAGGACACCCTGCTGGCTGAAGAAAAATATTCAGTGGATATCTGGCATTGGGAGGACCCCATGTTGCAATCCCAGCAGCTGGTGATGCTGAACCAGTTGCGGCGACGAAGTTTCCAGGCTGTCTACCATATTCGCCAGGCGAACATGGTGCAGCTGGCCGATGAGGACATGACGAGTGTTTCGCTGGAGCCGGACTGGAATGCCACCCGTGGTATGGGGCAAGCTACCAGCCGGTATATGATTGAGCGGCAGTGGACCGGGGGAAATCCCCGTGACCTCTATATGGTGGATCTCACCAGCGGACAGCGAACACTGGTGGCCAGCCGTGTTGAAGCCAATGCCAGCATGTCACCGGGCGGCAACTACATCTTCTGGTATGATACATCAGACATAAGCTGGAAGGCTTATTCCGTGCAGCAGGGGACCGTCACGAATGTTTCGGCCGGGATCCCATTTCCCATTTACAATGAAGACAACGACCTGCCGATGTTTGCCCGTCCGCATGGCGTGGCCGGATGGACCCCGGGCGATGCGGCGGTGCTGATCTACGATCGTTTCGATGTCTGGAAAGTGGATCCCAGCGGGCGTCGCCCGGCTGAAAACCTTACCGGCGGATACGGACGGGAAAACCAAATCAGGCTGAGGGTGCAGAACCTGGACGACCAGGACAATTTTGTTCGCCTCGATGCAAATGTGATGCTAAGCGCATTCAACGAGCAATCCAAGCAAAGCGGGTTCTACCTGCTGCAGGGCGGCGCATTGTCGCAGCTGCTGATGGGCGACTTCCTTTACACCCAGCTTGAGAAGGCCCGGGATGCGGACCGCTATCTGTGGCGGCGCAGCACCTATACCGAGTTCCCGGACCTGTGGACCGGCACGATGGATTTCGCCGCCGGGCAGAAGATTTCGGAAGCCAACCCACAGCTGGCGGATTATTATTGGGGCAGCGTGGAGCTGGTCGAGTGGCAGGACTTCGACAACCAGACCTTGCAGGGCCTGCTGTATCTGCCGGAGGATTTTGATCCCGGCAAACAATATCCGGTGCTGGTCTATTTCTATGAGCGCTCTTCCCAGGGCCTGCACCAGCACTTTATCCCATCCCCGAGCCGCTCGACCATCAACCGCTCCTATTGTACCAGCAACGGCTATGTGGTATTCGTTCCGGACATTACCTACAAGGAAGGGTTCCCGGGCGAGGGTGCCTACAACGCCATTGTGAGCGGCACCAAGGCCATGGTGGAACGCTATCCGTTCATGGACCGGGAGAATATGGGTCTGCAGGGGCAAAGCTGGGGCGGATACCAGATCGCCTACCTGATCACCCGTACCAATATGTTCAAGGCCGCCATGGCCGGGGCTCCGGTCAGCAACATGGTGAGTGCCTACGGTGGCATCCGCTGGCAAACCGGACTGAACCGTCAATTCCAGTATGAGCAGACACAGAGCCGCATCGGGGGGACGTTGTGGGAAAGACCGATACGGTATATCGAAAACTCCCCGATCTTTTTCGTGGACAAAATCGAAACCCCCCTGCTGATGATGCACAACGACGCCGACGGGGCCGTGCCATGGTACCAGGGCATAGAGATGTTCGTTGGTATGCGCCGCCTCGGGAAACCGGTCTGGATGCTCAACTACAACGATGAGGCCCACAACCTGACGCGCTGGCCAAACCGTATGGACCTGTCAGTAAGGATGTACCAGTTCTTCGATTACTACCTGAAGGGCGAACCTGCCCCGCAATGGTTGAAGCATGGCATTCCCGCCACCGACAAGGGGCGTGTGGATGGCTATGAACTGGTGGAATAGGTTAACGTGGGGAGCTGTTCCTGCGGCACCTTAGTGAGGTAGCTGCAGGAGGATCCTGATCAGCACCCGCCCTGTACCGAAATGACCTTCATTTCGGGGATGGCGGGTGTTGTTTGTTCCTGCATTTGCTGCGAGCCGGCTTTCATGTACTTCGGGTAGTCAAAACGGGCCTTGTCGTCCCGCAAAAAACGGTAGGCCGGATCCAGCTGTCCGGCATGCAGCAGGTGCTCGTCCAGTTCGCGGAAACCTCCGGGGATTACGCGGATATGCTCTACGCCCTTGCCCAGCAGCAACATGGCTGAAGTAGCTGCCACATGCTCCTCTCCGGCATAGAGAAGTTTTGGGGTGTCCCCCCTGAAGGCCTTGCGGTGCTTGCGGTCCAGTATTTCCCGGGCCGGGATGTTCAATGCCCCGGGCACATGTCTACGGGCAAAGGCTTCCGGGTCACGAAGGTCTACGATGACAACGGACCCTGTTTCAGCGCCTTCCGGAACTGCCTGCCCGTTAAGATCCGTATTGGCTGGGAAAAGCAGGGCTTCCAGCTCCCCGTAAGAGATGAAGAAATCTTCTTCCATTGCGGCTTCAAGCACGGCGGAATTGCTGCGCCCGTAATTTTTTGAGAAAACGGCATTGAAAAGCAATCCCGCAATGATCAGGGCAAAAAGGAGCAAAGCGCCGTTGTTCAGGGTATTGATCTTCATGTTTTTGCAGTATTTTGTATTTCTTTGTATTCAAATCTGTTGATTTACCTGGTTGGATCCCGTTGTGCGCACGCGCATTGATCCATTGGTGCCTCCGACCGACCTGAGTGGGCGCGGGCAGGCCTTCAGCACCCCCCGGCAATATCCGGGGCCGTAATCTCGATCATTTTTCGGACCGGGACCGGCCTGCTCTCTGCGGCCTTTACCGCTCCGCCTTCCAGGAAAAACTGCCTGGCTTCGCGGATGAAGCGTTCGGAGAAGGCATTCATATAGCCATTATCCCCGTGGGGCTGCTGGTCTTCCCGTTCCACGAAGAGCAAATCGAACATCCCGTTTAGTCCGCCATCCAGCACATATACGTTCTGATGCCCCTGTCGCCGCAAGGCGGCCCAGGTCCGTGCAGGCAGACTGGTGCCGTCCCCATACAAAACCTTCTGCCTTGGGTCATTCCGGAAAAAACGCCGCCACTGGGGTCCCAAAACTTCTTCCGGTGAAATGTGCACGGCTCCCGGCAGGCTGAACCTTTGGTATTGTTCCTGAGAGCGCAGGTCAATGTATAGCACCTGGTCATTCCCGTGGATGATGTCGTAGGCCACCTTTTGCGGGTCTGCCAGGTGACTGCCTGACTGCCACTCCTGCAACAAGGCATCGGGACCCGTTTCCCGGTAAGAACTGCTTCTTTCCCCGGGAAGGAACAAAAACAGCAGCAGGGAAACGGCAAGCAAAAAGGCCGGGACCACATAGGAAGGCCGTTTGGTCATGTCAGACGGCTGTGTCTTGTTCACCCTGTCTTCGATCAGCTGGGTAACGGCAAAGGCAAAAAGTGCCATCAGGGCGAGCAGCAGGGCAAACCAGCTTTTGGACATGCCCAGTGTTTCATAAATGAACGGATTTCCAAGGAAACTCCCGGTATACAATGGCTCAAAGGCATTGTAAAAATGTCCGAATATAAATATACCCAAAAACATGCCCACGATGAACACCATCGCATCCACCTTTCCGATCACGGCACCCACCAGGCTGGTGCCCGGACAAAAGCCGCCCATGATGAATCCGCCCCCCATAATGAGTCCGCCAACAATCGCCGACCACAGAAAAGTAGGGTTGACGTAAACCAGGTTCATGTCTACCCAGCCCAGGTAGCTGAAGAAAACCAGTCCGGTCATGGCGGTCACTCCGGCGGTGAAAAACACCCGGAGCACCACGAAGTCATAGCCGTAGAACAGGCCCGCCAGCTTCCTGGAGGAGGAAAACCCGGCTTGCTCCAGGATGTAGCCGAAGCCCAGGCCCAGTATCAGCGCAAAGAACAGAGTCAGCTCGGGGTTGATGAGTCCCTGGGGAATAAATGGCGCCATGGTTTATTTCTGTTAAGCGTTTAAATCCACAATTTTCTGAAAAAATAGGCGATGGCATAGCCGGAACCGAATATGGCCATCATGGTCAGTATGCCTCCGGTGGAAAGCACTGCCATGCCGCTCAGGGCAGCCCCGCTGGTACATCCCCTCCCAAACTGGGCACCCAGCCCGAACAGGAGTCCGCCAACCAATGCAAACCCCAGCCTGGTCCGCGCACCAATGCCGGGACCGCGCTCCACCTTCAGTCCGATTCTCCCCGACATGGCCCCGCTGAAGAAGCCGCCCAGCA
>SLNU01000128.1 GCA_007132865.1 Bacteroidales bacterium
CACGGATCCACCCTACCAGACACAGATACGCTTTACCCGGCGCACAGATCCACGCTTCGAACTGCGCCTGCCTTTCAGGCAGCCAAGGTTCTCAGCGCGGATCCGTGTCGCCTTAAAAAATTTGAGGAGCGCCCCCCGGGATAAGGGCGAGCGACGGCGGGCGGACCGGTTGCCAGCGAGACCGTGTCAGGACCCGCGGCGGCAGGAGGTCCGGCCCGCGATAATCTTGGAACGACTTTTGTAATTTAATGTCCGTATCCTCGTTTTTATTTAGGGAATTTTCATTAAATTATTGTTCATGAGCCTGTTCAAACCTATTCTGTTTGTCATTCTTGCAAGCCTCGCAGCGATGCTTTTGCTCCCCACCGGAGTCGGGCCGCTGCATGCCGGCAGTGAAAACGGAAAGGGAATGCGGGCCATGGAGAACACGGTGTTTGACCGCGGGGAAAGGATGGAGTTCACGGTCTACTACAACAGCCGGCTTACCGGAAATGTCCGTGCCGGGGAAGCCACCCTGGAGGTACAGCCCACCACGATGTTTGTCAGTGGCAGGCCCACGATGCATGTAGTCGGTTTGGTTAACAGCCGCGGACTATTCAACTTTTTTTTCAAGGTCGAAAACCGTTACGACTCATACATCGACAATACGGCCATCGCGCCCCTGCGGTTTTCCAGGAACATTCGCGAGGGCAATTACAGTCGCGACGAACAGGTGTCTTTTGACCACATCGGGGGGAAGGCTGTCAGCAACAGGGCCACCACCGAGATCAAGCCCTATACGCAGGACCTGATCTCCGCATTCTATTTTGCACGGACTTTCGATGTCTCCCACTCACGGCCGGGCGATGCCTTTTCGGTGGACTTCTTTTTCGGGGATACCGTGTATGTATCCCGGATCGTCTACGAGGGCAGAGAGCAGGTGACCACCCGCCTGGGCACCTTCAATACCCTGAAATTCAAGCCGGAAGTTCTTGAAGGGCAGGTTTTCAGCCAGCCCTACCCCATGACCATGTGGGTGTCGGATGACCGCAACAAAGTCCCCATCCTGATCGAATCCGGACTGGTGGTGGGCAATATCAGGATGGAGCTGTCTGACTTCCACGGATTGAGGCACCCCCTGCGTGCCAGGATTCGGTAGTTATTTTTGCTGCCCATTGATGCCAATATGCTGCCCGGGCCAGGGCATAATATCCCTACCAGACCGAATAACCAGGCATTCAGCTTTCCCAGAAATATCACGAGTCGTTCTCCCTTGCCGATTGGTTAATAAGTTGTAATTTTGTGGCGTTTTAAACCAATTGAGGCATGGAGCAAGAAAAAAAGCCTGATTTTCTGAAGGATTTTCCCGGGGTCAGCACGCAGGAATGGGAAGAAAAGATTCACGAAGACCTGAAGGGTGCCGATTACGAGAAGCGCCTGGTCTGGAAAACCACCGACGGCATCACAGCCCGTCCATACTATCGGTCTGAGCACCTGGAGTCACTCAGCCACATGGGCACCCTGCCCGGTGAAGCCCCGTTCGTTCGCGGCACCAAAACCCGCGACAATGAATGGGACATCCGGCAGGACTTTGAGGAAGAGGATGTCACGGCAGCGAATGCACTGGCCAGAAATGCCAGTGAAAAGGGGGTGCAGGCAGTCGGACTGAATGCACTGGGCGTGGAGAACAAGAGCCAATTGGCCGCATTGCTGGAAGGGATCGATCCGTCGCGCACCGCCGTCCACTTCACCCATGGGAAAGACTATCCGACACTATTCAACCAATTCCTGGAAATAGCCGAAGGCAAGCAATGCCGGGGCTCCCTGAACTTTGACCCGCTGGGGTATTTCCTTTTGTATGGCCAGCCCTATGGCAACCTGGGAGAGAATATGGAGCAGGCGGTTTCGCTTCTTAAGTCAGCCATGGCCAAACAGCCCGGCTTCCGGGTCATCACCGTGAACGGTCAGCATTACCACAATGCCGGGGCCAGCATTGTTCAGGAACTTGCATTCAGCCTTTCGCAAGGCAACGAATACCTGGCAACTTTGACGGCCAAGGGTTTCCGGGTGGACGAGATCACCCCCCTTATGCAGTTTCGTCTGGCAGCCGGGTCAAATTACTTCCTGGAGATCGCCAAGCTGAGGGCCGTGAAGATCCTGTGGTCAAAGATCGTGGAGCAGTACAAGCCTGCCACAGACAGTGCCCGTAAGATGAGCCTGCACATGCTCACCTCCACCTGGAACAAAAGCGTTTATGACCCTTACGTGAACCTGCTTCGCACCACCACCGAAGCCATGTCGGCTGCCATTGCCGGCGTTGACAGCATCACCGTAAACCCCTTCGATATCACCTTTAAGAAGTCTGACGACTTCTCCCTGCGCGTTGCGCGCAACCAGCAGATCGTGCTCAAGCATGAGTCATACTTCAACAAGGTGGTCGATCCGGGTGCCGGATCCTACTATATTGAAATCCTGACCGATTCGATTGCCTCGGCGGCGTGGGACCTGTTCGTGGCCACCGAGGAATTGGGTGGTTTTGTGCCTGCCGTCGAAACCGGATTCATCAGGGAAGCCATCGAAAAAACCTGCCAGAAACGCGACATGGACATTGCGATGCGCAAGCAGGTATTCGTAGGTACCAACCAATACCCAAGCGCAGGCGAGCGGATGCTGGACAAGCTGCAGCCCACGGCGAGGGTGGAAGACCTTGGCGGACTGAAACCCTATCGCGGACCCCAGGCGTTTGAAGCCATCCGGCTGGCCGTGGAGAACCACGAACAAAAAGGGTTTGACACCCCGAAAGTATTCCTGCTGACATACGGCAACCTGGCCATGAGAAAAGCCCGGGCGGGTTTCAGCACCAACTTTTTCGGCGTGGCCGGATATGAGATCAGGGAAGGCGCTGGGTACAATGACCCTGCCGACGGGGTAAAAGACGCCCTGGCGTACAAGGCAGACATTGTCGTGCTTTGCAGCAGCGATGAAGAATATGCCGAACTCCTGGAGGCCGTAGCAGATATTAAAAAGGCAGCCCCAAAGACCCAGGTGGTCGTGGCCGGCAACCCCAAGGACCTAATGGAGCAACTGGAACAGGCCGGCGTCGGCCATTACATCCACCTGCGTACCAATGCGCTGGAGGCCCTTTCCAGGTTCAATGCCATACTTGAGATCAACTAAGGACATCCCAAACAAATAGGAACATCCCAAACTAAATCAACGCCCATTCATATGCGCCCCTCGTTCAAGAACATTTCTTACCGATCCGACGAAAAAAAGCAAACCGATTTTCGTCAATGGGAAAAAGAGCACAAGAACACCTCCTGCTGGCAAACGGCAGAGCAGATCCGGGTCAAACCCGTGTATGCCGCAGAGGACCTGCAGGAGATGGAACACCTGAATTATGCGGCCGGACTGCCGCCATTTCTCAGGGGACCTTACAGCACCATGTATGTAATGCGTCCGTGGACCATCCGACAATATGCCGGATTTTCCACTGCCGAGGAATCGAATGCCTTCTACCGTCGCAACCTTGCGGCCGGGCAGAAAGGGCTGTCTGTGGCCTTTGACCTGGCCACGCACCGCGGTTATGACTCTGACCACGAAAGGGTGGTTGGTGATGTAGGGAAAGCCGGTGTGGCAATCGACTCCATCCTCGACATGAAGATCCTGTTCGACGACATCCCGCTGGATAAGATGTCGGTCTCAATGACGATGAACGGCGCAGTGTTGCCCGTGATGGCCTTCTATATTGTGGCGGCCGAAGAGCAGGGCGTGCCCATGGAAAAGCTCGGCGGCACGATACAGAATGATATCCTCAAGGAGTTCATGGTGCGCAACACCTATATCTACCCGCCACTGCCGTCGATGAAGATCATCGCCGACATCTTTGAGTTCACGTCCAAAAAAATGCCCAAGTTCAATTCCATCTCGATCAGTGGCTACCATATGCAGGAGGCCGGTGCCACCTGTGATATCGAGCTGGCCTATACGCTGGCTGACGGACTGGAGTACTTGCGTACCGGGGTGAATGCGGGAATGGACATCGATGCCTTTGCTCCCCGCCTTTCGTTTTTCTGGGCCATCGGCATGAACCACTTCATGGAGATCGCCAAGATGCGTGCCGCCAGGCTGCTCTGGGCCAAGATCGTCAAGCAGTTCAACCCGAAAAATGACAAGTCCCTTGCGCTGCGCACCCACAGCCAGACCTCCGGCTGGAGCCTTACCGAGCAGGACCCGTACAACAACGTGACCCGCACCTGCATCGAAGCCATGGGCGCTGTGCTTGGACACACCCAGTCGCTGCACACCAATGCGCTGGACGAGGCCATCGCGCTGCCGACTGATTTTTCGGCACGCATTGCCCGCAACACCCAGCTGTACATCCAGGAAGAGACCAATGTCTGCAAGGCCATCGACCCCTGGGCGGGATCCTACTATGTGGAGGCCCTCACCCACGAGATCGCCAAGCGTGCCTGGGAGCTTATCCAGGAAGTCGAAAGTCTGGGCGGCATGGCCAAGGCCATTGAAACAGGCGTTCCCAAGATGCGGATTGAAGAAGCGTCTGCACGCAAGCAAGCCCGCATCGACAGCGGCAAAGACATCATCGTGGGGGTAAACCGCTACCGTCGGGAAAAAGAAGATCCCATCGACATTCTCGACGTAGACAACACCGCCGTCAGGGCCTCCCAGATTAAGCGCCTCGAAAAGCTGCGTGCCGGGCGCAACAACGAGGAGGTACAGTCCGCCCTGGATGCCATCACCACCGCCTGCGAAACCGGACAGGGCAACCTGCTGGAGCTGGCCGTGGAGGCCGCCCGCAAGCGGGCTTCGCTGGGAGAAATCTCCATGGCATGCGAGAAGGTATTTGGCCGCTACCAGGCCGTCATCCGTTCAATATCAGGAGTGTATTCCATGGAAATCGAAAACAACGACAGCTTCCAAAAAGCCCGCGCGATGGCCGACGACTTCGCAAAACTGGAAGGTCGTCGTCCGCGTATCATGATCGCAAAAATGGGACAGGACGGGCACGACCGCGGCGCCAAGGTGGTAGCCACCGCTTATGCCGATATCGGCTTTGACGTGGATGTGGGTCCCCTGTTCCAGACCCCGAAGGAGGCCGCCAAACAGGCCGTGGAAAATGACGTGCACATCATTGGGATGTCCAGTCTGGCAGCCGGACATAAAACCCTGGCCCCGCAAGTCATTCAGGAGCTGAAAGACATGGGGCGCGACGACATCATGGTCATCGTGGGCGGGGTCATTCCGCCGCAGGACTACCAGTTCCTTTACGATGCCGGGGTGATCGGTGTATTCGGACCTGGAACCGTGATTGCGGAGGCCGCCATCAAAATCCTGGCCATCCTGCTGGAAGCCAAAAAAGGGGAATGATTATAACTGCCGGCGGTCACATATCGTTGAACAATAAAAACCCGGCCTCGCAAAAAGCAAGGCCGGGTTTTTTTGTTGATCATGACTGAAAGCAAGGCTCTGTTTCCGGTCAGAAGGGTTTTCCCCAGTTACTCCTTCAGCACACCCACCAATCTGGCTCCGCCTGCCTCGGGCAAAATTTGCTCATAACGAAGCGGCACAAAGCGTTCTGCATCAAACCAGATGGTCATCTCACCCGGAGAACCATCTGCCGGCGCAGTTTCCACTTTCCATACCTCCCGGCCATCCTCAAGCTTATCCATGGTTGAAACCAGTCTGAAAGACTTCATAGTCATGCTGTTCAGGTCCGCATTGCTATAAACAGCGCGGTAACCCTCAGCCAGCGGCAAGGTCCCCAGAACAAACGTAGCGCCGGGTCCTTCAGCAAACAGTTCAGATTCCAGCGTGATGCTCACCGGAATGGTTTGTCCGCCCGACAAAATGTTGCCC
>SLNU01000323.1 GCA_007132865.1 Bacteroidales bacterium
CAGAACCCGCAACCAGATATCAAAAAATCGTAACGCTAGATGGCTGGCACATTTACCATTAAATTCAAAACCCCCTCCTAACTTTGTTCGAAGGGGGTTTGAAGTACCCGGAGCCGGGATCGAACCGGCACGATATTGCTATCATTGGTGTTTGAGACCAACGCGTCTACCAATTCCGCCATCCGGGCCGGTGAATTAATGGAAGCGCTTGTTCAGCCCGCAAATTTAACACATTCATTCGGATACTGCAAAAAAAACCTGAATTTCAAGGCAGATGCTACCCGCGGTTTCTTAATTTATACCTAATTTTGTCGGAACGCCCCGAATTTATTTCACCAAAAACGGATCCCCATGCCCACAAACGTGAAGCTCTTTACTGGCAGCGCCACCCGTTACCTTGCAGAGAAGATTGCGGAAGAATACGGAAAGCCCCTTGGCAAGGAGATCGTTTCCCGGTTTTCTGACGGGGAGGTACAAACATCCTTCGAGGAAACCCTGAGGGGCAATGATGTCTTTCTAATCCAAAGCACCTTTGCCCCGGCCGACAACATCATGGAGCTGCTTCTGATGGTTGATGCGGCAAGGCGCGCATCCGCCAACCAGGTGGTTGCCGTGATCCCCTACTTCGGGTATGCCCGGCAGGACCGCAAGGACAAACCAAGGGTCTCGATCGGGGCGAAACTGATGGCCAATCTTCTGATGGCTGCCGGTGCCAGCCGCCTCATTACAATGGACCTGCATGCAGACCAGATCCAGGGGTTTTTCGATGTGCCGGTAGACCACCTTTACGCTTCTGCCATTTTCGTGCCCCATATCAAGCAACTGAACCTGCCCAACCTGGTTATGGCGTCCCCGGATACCGGCGGAACCCGGCGTGCAGCAGCTTACGCCAAATTCCTGAAAAGTGAACTGGTGATTTGTTACAAGCAGCGGGAAAAGGCCAATGAGGTGGAGCGCATGATGCTGATCGGAGACGTAAAGGGGAAGGACGTGGTGCTGGTCGATGACATCATTGACACCGGCGGCTCCATCGTAAAGGCAGCGGAGATGATGATGGCGCATGGGGCTAGCAGTGTCCGGGCCATATGCACCCACCCGGTTTTCAGCCGGGACGCCTATGACCTGATCAGCAATAGCGTACTCGATGAGGTGCTGGTTTCCGATACGCTGCCCCTTCGCAAGGAAAGCCCGAAAGTCACAGTGCTCAGCTGTGCAAAACTTTTTGCAGACGTGATCCAGCGGGTGCACAACCACGAGTCCATCAGCACCCATTTTGAGTTTTCCACCATTCTGTAATTATTTTCCTGCTGATTACCTGAGGTTTCAAGGTAAAATATTATCTTTGCACCCTTGTTTTACGGAGGCAGGGCGCCTCTGTTGATACCACATTTTAATTTTTTATCAATGAGAAGAGTATCTGTGAGCGGTTCTCCGCGCGAGAACGTAGGGAAAAAAGATGCTAAGCGCCTTCGCCGCGAAGGCCTGGTTCCGTGTGTACTTTACGGTGGAAAGGAACAGCTGCAATTTACCACGCCGGCCAGCAGCTTTAAGGACATTGTTTACACCCCCCTTTCCTGCATCATCAAACTGGATGTGAACGGGAAAAAATTCGAAGCCATTTTGCAGGACATTCAGTTCCATCCGGTGAATGACAAGATTCTTCATGTCGATTTTCTGGAGATTTTCCCGGATAAAGAAGTGAAACTCAGTGTTCCGATCAAGGTAGTTGGCAGCAGTCCCGGGGTCATCAAGGGCGGAAAGATGCAGACCAAGTTGAGGAAACTCGTGGTACAGGCATTGCCGGGCGATCTCCCCAACGAGGTCGAGATCAATATCTCCAAACTTGAGATTGGCGACGCGGTAAAAGTGGGGGATCTTTCCCTTGGCAAAATTACCTTTGTGGATCCCGCTTCCTCGGTTGTTGTGATGGTGAAATCCGCACGTGCGGCCATGATGGCAGCTGTGGGTGACGAGGATGAAGAAGGAGCAGAAGGCGAAGAAGGAGCAGAAGGAGCAGAAGGTGAAGCCGCCGAAGGTGAAGCCAGCGAAGCATCCGGGGATGCTGCATCCGACAAAAAATCTGAATAAGCCTCATATTGAAGTATCTGATTGCTGGCTTGGGGAACATCGGCCCCGACTATGCTGAGACACGCCATAACATCGGGTTTATGGTGGCCGACAGGCTTGCCCTTAAGCACGAGGCCGTGTTCTCTCCCGCCCGTTACGGGGACAGGGCCAGCTTTCGACATAAGGGTCGGACCTTCGTCCTGTTGAAGCCTTCGACCTATATGAACCTGAGCGGACGGCCGGTCTATTACTGGATGGAAAAGGAAAAGATCGAACTATCCAATCTGCTCGTGATCACCGACGATCTTGCCCTTCCAACGGGTACCCTTCGCCTGAGGGCCAAAGGGGGAGCGGGAGGGCACAACGGATTGAGCAGCATTATCGACCTTTTGGGAACGAACGAATTCGCCAGGCTGCGCTTCGGGATCGGCAGCGACTATCCGAGGGGGTTTCAGTCACAGTACGTATTGGGGAAATGGGATCCGGAAGAGATGCAGGTGGTCGGACCTGCCGTGGAGCTGGCATGCGAGATCGCGCTCAGCTTCGGGATGCAGGGGGTGGAGCGGACCATGAACCTTTACAACAAACGGAAATGAACCGGCCCTTGGTGCGTGTAAGCTGTGCCGTGATTATCCGGGAAGGCAAGGTTTTTGCCGCCCGGCGTGGGAAGCAGGCCAGGCAAGCACTGAAGTGGGAGTTCCCGGGGGGCAAGGTGGAGCCCGGCGAGACCGACGAGGAATGCCTTCACCGGGAACTGGCCGAGGAGTTGAACATGAAGGTGCAGATCGTGCAGCGCCTGCCATCCCACACCCACCCTTATGCAGATTTTACGATTGAGTTGCTCCCTTTCCTGTGTGAGCTGTTAAGCTATTATCACGAAAACCGGGAACATCACGAAACGGCCTGGCTCCGGCCGGATGAACTGCCTGCGATGGACTGGACCGAAGCCGATGTGCCCCTGGCAGCTTTTATCAAAGAACACTTGTTTTGAATTCCCTGTCCCGCCCTTCCTCATAAAGCCGGATCCAGTTAATCAGCCCCAAAACGGCCAGCACGAGAAATACCGTGAACTGAAAACTCGTGAACACCAGTCCCTTGATGAAGTACAAAGGGATGGAAATGATGTTCCCGGCGATCCAGAATATCCAGTTCTCGATCTTTTTCCGGGCCATATACCACATGGCGATCAGGAAAATAGACGTGGTGAACGAATCGATGTAGGGGATATATGACTGCATATAAGCAGCATCGTCCTGTTTGACCAGAAAGATCAGTCCGAGTATCAATCCGAACAGCACCGGGATCATCAGGATCCCCTGTGCCTGCTGACGCAGCGTGTTCCACCTGATTGGCCTGACTCTCTTCTGTGCATCCCTGCGCGTCCACATATACCAGCCATAGATGCTCATGCCGGTATAAAACAGGTTGATTCCCATATCGGCATAGAGCTGTATCCCGAAGCAGATGTAGATATAGATTATGGTGCTTATGATTCCCGTCGGATAGACCAGCAAGTTGGCCTGGCGTGCAAACCACACGCTGATAATGCCGAACACCACTGCCACGATCTCCAGCCAGGTCGAGGCCATCATGTTTTCGTAAAACAACTCAAAAAAGGTGGTCCACTCCATCGGTTATTTCGCTTTAATGGGTACTCCCCGGTCAGGGGAAAGGGAAACGGGGCAAAGGTAAATAAAAATAAAAAAGAGATAACCTCCCCGGCATTTCTGCGTATACGACATAAATTGTTAGTGGAAAACCCGTATTTTGTACTCCCTTTTTGTTCCTGATGAAGCAACGCAATGCGAACCCGGTTTCAGCAGCCCCAAAGGAAGCCAGCGGTGTCAGCCGGATGAACCTGCACCCGATCACACTGGCCTTCCGCGATGGGCGTGAATCCGAATTCCTGTCAAAATATTTCCGGGATTCCCTGTTTCAGTTCCGGGTTTCCTTTGTTTTGCTTGCTGCCCTGTACGGGGTGTTTGGCTTGCTCGACACCATGGTTGTTCCCATGTATCAGGAAGTGTTTTTTCTCGTAAGGTATACAGTGGTGGTTCCATTCCTGTGCATTGTGCTGGCCCTTTCCTTTTTTAAGTTTTTCAGAGGCGTATGGCAGTTGCTGGTGTTTATTTCCTTTGTTCTGGGAGGAGCCGGAATTGGACTGATGCTGGTGTTGGTCCCTGATAATTACGCCTATTATGGCGGAATGATGCTTGTGTTTACCGCCGGGTATTTTTTTATCAAACTTCGCTTTTTGATGGCTACCCTCGGAGGCTGGCTTATCCTGATATTATACAATATCGGAGCAGTTTTTTATTCGGATACCAGTCCTTTGATTGTAGTCAATAACAACTTTTTTTTCATTTCGGCCAATTTGATCGGGATGTTCGCTGCTTACTACATCGAGTATTTTGCCCGGCGGGACTTTTTCCTGAATAAGCAGCTGGACAGCCGCAAAGCTGAGGTGGAAGAGGCGAACCGGACCCTGGAGCGGAAGGTAAAGGACCGCACCAGCCAGCTGAACGAGGCCAAGGAGCGGGCCGAGCAATCCGACAAGCTGAAATCTGCCTTTTTGGCCAATATGAGCCATGAGATCCGCACCCCGATGAACGGCATCCTTGGGTTTTCACAGCTCCTGCTGGAAACAGAAGACAGAGAGGAACTGACGGAGTTCATCGAGGTCATCAACAAGAACGGCAACCACCTGCTTGCCCTGATCAACGACATCATTGACATTTCCAAGGTGGAGGCCGGCATGCTTTCCCTAAGCGCAAATGAGTTTGCGGTGAATGAGTTGCTGGATGAGGTCAATGAGCTGCTGCTGAAAGACAATCATGTAAGCGGACGTCGTTTTGACCTGCGCAGCAACTACGGACTGGACAAGGGGCACGACATTATTATTTCGGATCGCACCCGCTTGAAGCAGGTGTTGATCAACCTGGTCGGGAACGCATGCAAGTTCACTTATAAGGGATATGTGGAAGTCGGATATGCCGTACACGAGGAATTCCTTGTCTTTTACGTGAAGGACACAGGGGTAGGCCTCGATTATGACCAGCAGCAATATATCTTTGAACGGTTCATGCAGGCCACCATTGACCATCGGCCCAAGCACGAGGGAACCGGCCTGGGCCTGGCCATCTCCAAGGCATTTGTGAACCTGTTCGGGGGGGAGATCTGGGTGGAGAGCGAACCCGCCGGGGGCTCGGTTTTCTGCTTCACCCTTCCCTTAAGGAAAGACGGCAAAAGCATCATTAAACGTCAACAAAAAAACAACATTCCAATGGAATTCAACTGGAAAGACAAGGTCATACTTGTGGCAGAGGATGTAACCACCAATTTCCTGCTTATCAAGACGGCGCTGAAGCGGACCGGGGTTACCCTTGTCTGGGCAAAGAACGGGCAGGAGGCGGTCGAAGAATGCAAAAAAGACCAGCAAATTGACCTGGTGCTGATGGATGTCAGGATGCCCGTAATGAGTGGATTTGAAGCCACCCCGCTGATCCGGAAAATGCGGCCGGAGCTTCCCGTGATCGCCCAGACATCTTATGCGATGGACGGCGACCGGGAGAAAAGCATAGAATCAGGCTGCACCGATTATATTGCCAAACCTTTCAATATAAAGGAATTTATAGAATTAATCGCACAATACATCGACACAAAAGAAACGGATTAAACCCTACCGGATTAATGGAAGAGATTCAGGCACATCAAATATCATTGCTGTTCGTAGAGGACAATGAGACCATACGGGCCCTTTACCAAAGACGTCTTTCCAAG
>SLNU01000077.1 GCA_007132865.1 Bacteroidales bacterium
GCTGCCTGCAGCGCCGAATCGACCATTTCCTGCGGGACGCCGTCGATGAGTCCGTTGTCTACGAGGAAGTGGGTGGTTTTGCGGGCGTGTTCGATATCGGCCTTGGCCTGGTCGAATGCTTCCTGCCAGGTCATCTCCTTGCGGGCGACTCCATCCTTGATGGCCTGCATGGCCACGTCGGCGGCTTCGTATGGGAAAACATCCGATTCGTTCATGTTGGCGATGATGTTCTCGGTGTGGATGCCCCTTTTCTCGGAGTACCTGGCAATGGCTTCGGCTGCGGCGATGGCCATGTTGTCGGTGATTTTCCTTGCACGAACCATCAGGGCCCCTTTCAGGATTCCGGGGAATCCGACAGAGTTGTTCACCTGGTTCGGGAAGTCGCCGCGGCCGGTGGCCACGATATGGGCGCCGGCTGCCTTGGCGGCATATGGATAGATCTCCGGTACGGGGTTCGCGCATACGAACACAATGGGCTTGCTGCCCATGGCCTGGATCCATTCTGGTTTTACTACATCGGGACCCGGACGGGAGAGGGCAATGAGCACATCGGCGCCCTTCATGGCCTCTTCCATGGTTTCCACATAGTCGGGGTTGGTGACCTGGCAAAGTTCCCACTTGCGGTAGAAGCGTTTGTCGTCTTCGATGTCCTTCCGCCTGGCGTGCAGGGCACCCCGGGAGTCAAACATGATGGATTTGGCAGGGTCTGCACCAGCGGTGTTCACGATACGTGCGATCGTGGCATTGGATGCCCCGGCTCCGTAATAGACGATTTTTACCTCGTCGATCTTTTTGTCGACCAGTTTCAGGGCGTTGATCAGTCCGGCCAGCGTTACGCATGCCGTTCCCTGGGCGTCGTCGTGCCAGACCGGGATATCACACTCTTCACGCAGCACATCCAGCACCCGGTAGCAGTTCGGCTGGGCGATGTCTTCCAGGTTGACCGCTCCGAAACTATGCTGTACCATCTTGGTGAACTCAATAATCTTCTCGGGATCGTTTTTTCTTTCTTTCCCCTTGCTGTCCACGCAGAGGGCAATGGCGTCAAATCCGCCAAGGTACTTCATCAGAAAAGCTTTGCCTTCCATAACGCCCATCCCTCCCGGGGGGGTGCAGTCGCCGTCTCCCAGCACGCGGGTGGAGTCACTGATGACCGCTACAAGGTTGCCGCGGTTGGACAACTCATAGGAGGCTTCGTTGTTTTCGCGTATGGTGGTAGAGATCTTGGACACCCCGGGAGTGTACCAGCAGTTGAACCAGTTGAATCCCAGCACGGGGGCCTTGGGGATGGTCTGCATTTTCCCGTTGTAAAAGCGGTGTGCCTTCAATGCAAGCTCTTTGTAAAAGAGGGTTTTGGCTTTGGCCTTTTGTTCCGGTGTAAAGGATTCCGGCAAGCATTCTTCCAGGTTGTCGAGGGTGAGATTGAGTTTTTTCATGGGTGTGGATTTGGTTTTTGTGGGCCGGTGGCCCGGTTGGGATGTATATCTCGGAAGAAAAAAGAACGTACAGCGAAAAGAAGTGTCTCACCATGCAATCTAAAGCAATCGCAACCCACAAAAATAAAAATAAATGGGAATTTTATTGGGATAATGTGACCCAAACCGGACAATGATCGGAATGTTTTACCTGGGGGAGGATGCCGGCCCCCTGCAGGCGATCCTTCAGGTTGTCTGTGACCATGTTGTAGTCAATGCGCCATCCCAGGTTGCGCGGCCGGGCATTTGCCCGGAAACTCCACCACGAATAATGATGCGGCTCCTGGTTGAAATGCCTGAAACTGTCAATGAAACCGGTGTCAATGAATCGCGTCATCCACGCACGTTCTTCGGGTAGAAAACCTGAAACGGTGGCATTGCGTACCGGGTCATGGATGTCGATTGGCTTGTGGCAAATGTTGTAGTCACCGGAGATGATTAGAGTCGGACGGATTATCCGAAGTTCGGATACATAGTCAAGGAAATCTTCCAGCCATTGCAGCTTGAAGGCCAGGCGGTGGTCACCGCTGCTCCCGCTGGGATGGTAGACGCTGAGCACGCTCAGGTCTCCATAATCGGCCCGGATAACACGGCCTTCCGAGTCATATACCTCCATACCCATCCCACGATGAACATTATCAGGCTGTGGACGGCTCAGGATGGCCACCCCGCTGTAGCCTTTCTTCTGTGCGGAATGCCAAAATGTTTGATAACCAAGGGCTTCGAATTCGAAAACCGGAACCTGCTCAGGCTGTGCCTTGGTCTCCTGCAGGCAGACCACGTCGGGAGACTCCTCCTCCAGCCATTGCAGGAAGCCCTTGGAGATGGCGGAGCGGATGCCGTTGACGTTATAAGAAACCACTTTCATTGCACAAAGATAAAAATTCCTTATAGCTGGGAATAATGTAATTATTCTCTGAATTTATGTAATAGAAATCCAGGAGATACTGATGACCTTTACATGGTTATAAGGGCTGAAAATATTAGATAAATGGTAAAAACGGTCATAAGGGAATGGCTTTTCAGGATGTGGTACCGCTATGTGCACTCCCTTGATAAAAATGCAGAAGTCCTTTTTATGAACTACGGGTATTCCAACCCGAATGTAACATTCAACATTCATCCGGATTTTGAGCAAAACCGCTATTCAGCGCAGCTGTACCACCTTCTTGCAAGCGACGTGGATCTCAGGGAAAGGGATATATTAGAGATCGGCTCGGGCCGGGGTGGCGGGTTGTACTATGTGACCAGGACTTTTTCTCCGCGCATGGCCATGGGGGTGGATCTGACGCGGGCGTCAACGGATTTCTGCAACAGGCATTACAGGCAAGATGGACTCGTGTTCATGCAGGGTGACGCCCAGAATCTTTCATTTCTGAATGACAACTCATTCGATGTCATTCTGAACGTGGAATCATCTCACAGATACCCCCGGATGCAGGCATTCCTGAAGGAGGCCTACCGCCTGCTTCGCTCGAAAGGGTTCTTGCTGTACACCGACTTTCGCTATGGCCGCAAATACCCGGAATTAAAGAAGCAACTTGCGGTTTCCGGTCTGAAAATGCTGAAAGAGGAGGTCATTACCGATTATGTTGTTCAGGCGCTAATGGAGGACGATAAACGCAAACGCATGCTGGTGAAAAAACTGGCTCCTTTCGGATTTCGCCAGCTGGCACTTCAATTTGCGGCTACCATAGGAACCGGAACATTTAACAAATTTAAATCCGGAAAATTCGGGTATTACCGTTTTTTGATGCAAAAAGCCTGATAAGAGGCAACCTTAGGAGCAAGGTAGCCCTGGCGAGCATGAAGCCTGATCAGCCAGTAATCCTGAGAGCAAGGCAGCCTGATGAGCGAGGCAACCTGGTGAGCAAGGCAGCCTGACAAGCAAGGTAGCCTGACAAGCGAAGGGTGGCCGCATTACAGCCTGATGAGCAGGGCAGCTTGGTGAGCAAGGAAGAGATGAGCGCTCTGATGGGGGATCCCCGCACTATAACCTGTAACCAAGGGACAGGCCGACTCCCGCATTTCTCAACTCCCTTTCGTCGTTCGGTACCAAGGTGTACTCAGGATTGATCTTCATGATACCGAACTGGACATTAAACTGCAAGAACAGCCCGCCATACATTTCATAGCCGATAATCGCGCCGGCCCCGGCATCCATATGCCGTAGGTATTTCCCGACCACCTGGTCCTCCGGCTCGACTACGTTCTTGAACAGAATCTCCGTTTTCCGGTCACGCCCCCCGCTTTCTGTCAGGAGAAGGGCCTGCAGTCCATACGCGATATACGGGCCGGCGCCCAGATAAAAGAACCCGTCGGGAAGCCTGCTTTTATATACTACATGCATGGGAGCCTCCAGGTAGGTAATCCTGACCCTGTCTTCATCCGGGTTGTTTTCCCTGGTTCCCTTTGTAGTAAAGCTCAGTCCGGGTTGAATATAGACGGTCTCCAGGACTGGTATCTGGATGTTGATACCCACATGGTAACCCGGGTGGGGATTATTTTCGAGCCTTTGTCCGACAAAGTCCTTGCCCGTCAAGGTATTGTAGTCGCCTCCGGCGAGAATTCCCACGGTTGTTTTGGGCCTGTATCGCTGGGCAAAGGAATCCTGACCCCAAAGCAGCAGGGCGGCAAAAATAAAGATCAAGATATTTTTCATGGATCTTGTTTTGATGGATTGGTTTTTTTGTATACAATACGATTTTTGCAATAACACCCGAGGGTTTGTCGGCGCGCGCAATCGCAATTTCAAACCCGCGTGATCATGGGCTCACGACCTTCGGTCAGGGGCTCACGACCTTCGGTCAGGGGATCGCGACCTTTGATCAGGGGATCACGATCTTCGGTCAGGGGCTCACGATCTTCAATCAGGGAATCACGATCTTCCCTGAAAAACTTGCGTCCCCGGCGGTTATCCGGTATATGTAAATGCCCTGGCCGGCCTCCCTGCCATCAGATCCTTTTCCGTCCCAATAAAGGACTATCGGACCAGTTGCTGCATCCATCCGGCTGCTGTATATCCGCTGCCCGGTGAGCGTGTGGACCTCCAGCATGGTGACCATTCCGTTGCCGGGATCCAGCTCAAACCAAAAGCCTGTCCGGGAAGGGTTGGGGTATACCTCTATCGATCCCGCAGCGCCAGCCGGATCCGGGCCGGTACTCACGGCCATCCCGTGATCAGGGAACTCCACGGTGGAGTAGAGACGGTACTCGCCTGGTTGCATGGTGACGGACTGGTTCACATTGGTCACTTCCAGCTGTTCCCTGGTAAAGAATTCATACCAGGTCCCGGTTTCCTGGAAGTGTGGATTCATCTCCCCTTCCGTAAGCCCGAAGTTCCCAAGCACCGTGACCATGTTCGTTTCATGGTTCAGGTGTATCCGCTTCATGGCGCCGCCAAGGCTTAGTGAAAAGTCCCTTGTCGCAAACACCTCGTGACTGGTTTTCAGCTCAATCAGGGCAGCGTAAACATCGTACACCCGCTTGCGCCGCCAGTCATCATAATAATCCCAGCGTACCGGCTTGTTGCTGGTGCGGCAGCCGGGGTCAATGTTGCCGTCCGGGCAATGGTTGATCGAATAATCGTATCCCAGTTCCCCGAACTGCCAGAGCATTTTCGGACCCGGGATCGGGAAGTAGAAGGCGGCGACTTGTTCCGCCCTTCTAAGGGCGACATCCAGCTCCCTGACATTGTGTTCGGGGTTGGACGTGTTCCCGTAAGTCAGGTTCTTAAACACGATGCGCTCCTCGTCATGGCTTTCCATATACCCGATCAGGTGGGGATCGTCCCACCCCCTCCGCTGATAGGAAATCCAGTCGAAATTGCTGTTCGGCAGCCAGCCCATGGCGGCTTCCTGGTAGGCATGGGTGACATTGCCCCACAGCAGCATGTCGTTGTTTGCCAGGATAGTCTCTTCCTGGTTGCCGGCAAGGTGCTCCAGGATTACGTATGCGTTGGGGTTCACCGATTTGATCTGGTCTTTTAGTCGGATCAGATTGTCGATCCGCTCCTGGTCTAAGTTGCTGCCCCATTCGTCACCCGGACCCTTGAAGCGCGTGGTGAAGCCCTTGGTCAGGTCAAAACGGAACCCGTCCACCCGGAACTCCTCCAGCCAGTATCGGTTGGCACGATCCATAAACTCTATGAAATAAGGGCTGCCATGGTCAAATTTATACCCGAAGTTCATCGCCGGATTGGCGAATATCGGGTCGGAATACCAGGGGTTATCGTCGGCCGGGCGGTTCCCCTGTGGGTCGAAGTACATGCGCAGCAAGGGGGACTGTCCGAAACTATGGTTCCACACGATGTCCAGGATGACCGCAATGCCCATGCCGTGGGCTGCGTCGA
>SLNU01000095.1 GCA_007132865.1 Bacteroidales bacterium
CCAACTCCACTTCATGGTGGATCTCAGATGAGAAATCCGGGATAAAAAATGGCAGTCCCGCGCGAATCAGCGCAGTTTCCGGCTTTAAAAAGAACAGGGGTTCTTCCGGAGTCGGACTGTTCATTTCATCGATGTGGTCATGATAGTTCCGGCCGATGCATATGATCTTCATCAGGGTCAGGCGTTTGGGTTCAGTAGCAGTCGGGGTGGCAATCCTTGTTTTAGTCTTTGAAAACAAAGGTTCCGCTATTGCGTCCCCTGAGCATGATCTGCTGGATCAGGTTCTTGGTCGACAGGGGGAAGTCGGCTTTCATCATCCAGTCAAAGTACTGGGGTTCCCGATTGAATACCTCTTCCACCAGGCGCCCCTTGTGCTTGCCGAAGTTGAAGATTTCCTTGCCTTGCCGGTTCAGTCCGATATGCCCCACCAGGTCTGCATTGCGGTGGTTGTAGGAGAAATTGTGCAGGGCCTCCATATCATTTACAATGGGCTGGCTTACCTTGCCGTCCTGGTCTTCAAAATCTATTCCCTGATATTTCTCAATCTGGGCCAAAAGTATTTCATGGGTGGCCCTGGTGTCGGCCTCGGCTTCATGGGCACCCACCAGCTCTTTTCCACAATAGAAGCGGTATGCCGCCCGCAGGGTTCGCGGTTCCATCTTGTGAAAGATGTTCTGTACGTCGATCAGGCGCCGCTTTTTTATATCGAACTGGATGTTGCAGCGAAGGAACTCCTCGATCAGCATCGGCACGTCAAACTTATTGGAATTGTATCCTGCCAGGTCGCAATTATGCAGAAAGGATTCCAGCGTGGGTGCCAGTTGGGCAAAAGTGGGCGCATCTGCGACGTCTTCATTCCGTATGCCATGGATGGCCGTGACCTCCGCGGGAATGGGGATGGTCGGATTGATCAGTTTGGTCATGCTTTCGCTGCTTCCATCCGGGTGCACCTTGTAGATGCTGATCTCCACGATCCGGTCTGTCACTACATGTACTCCGGTGGTTTCCAGGTCGAAAAAGGCCAGGGGCCGGGTCAGGTTTAATTTCATTATTTATATGTTTTCTGGGTTCTTATCGCTTTTTATCGTCGGATGGGTAGGAAATATGATGCAAAAGTAATCAATTTTTAAATGACAACCGGACCCCAGGGCGGGATCCGGTTGCGGTGTGTAAGCTTAGAGCGCGTTTTTTTGTGGAGTGGTGCCGGTGTCGGGTCCTGCGTGTTACGGCCTCTTCATGCACAGGATCAGTTCCTCCCGGCTCAGATATTCTGGCTGGTGTCGAAGTCCTCCAGATAGTCGGCCACCCTTCTGAGGAACATGCCACCCAGGGCGCCATCCACAACCCGGTGGTCACATCCCAGCGACAGGTCCATCATGTGCCGTATGGCAATGCTGTCCCCTTCCGGTGTTTCAACCACCACAGGCTTCTTCTGAATGAGTCCGACTCCAAGAATAGCTACCTGCGGCTGATAAATAATGGGGGTTCCCAGTGTCACGCCAAAGGTACCGAAATTGGTCAGCGTAAAGGTACCTCCCTGTATTTCATCCGGCTTCAGTTTGTTCTGCCTCGCCCTGCCAGCCAAGTCGTTGACCTCCTTGGCCAGTCCGAGTAAACTCTTGTGGTCGGCGTTTTGGATTACCGGCACGATCAGGTTCCCGTCGGGCAGCGCGGCAGCCATGCCCACATTGATGTTTTTCCGTTTGATGATTCGGTCACCGTCGACCGAAACGTTTACCATCGGAAAATCCTTCAGCGCCTTCGCTATGGCTTCAATGAAGATGGGGGTGAAGGTAAGTTTTTCGCCTTCCCTGCTCTCCATGATCTTCTTTTGCTTGTTGCGCCAATTTACCAGCTTGGTCAGGTCTGCCTCCACAAACAAAGTGATATGCACCGAGGTATCTTCCGACATCACCATATGCTCGGCGATCAGCTTGCGCATGCGGCCCATTTCAATGACCTCGTCCCCTTCGCCTGCCTGTACTGCAGGTTTTTTAACGGCAGGAGCGGGTTTGTCGGCTGACTTGCCGGATTCTTCCCGGTTTTTGAGGTACTCCATGAGGTCTGACTTGGTCAGGCGGTTGTCCTGCCCGCTTCCGGGGATCTTCTCGAGTTCTTCGGCAGGGATTTTTTCCTCCCGGGCGATGTTCCTCACCAGCGGGGAATAGAAACGGCCGCTTTCCCCCCGGCTGCCTTCAAGGGCCTTTCCGGAGGGGGCTTCGGCTTCAGCGGATTTTTCTGCAGGCTTTTCTTCCTTTTTCGGATCCGCCTTTGGTTTTTCCTTCTCCCCTTCGTCTTCCCCTTTGTTTGCGGCTTTTTCTTTGCTGTCGTTCTCCTCTTTATCGGCGGCTTTATCCTTGTCCTCACCCTCACCCTCACCGTCGTCCTCTCCCTCCATGGCGATCAGGGCGATGACGGTGTCTACATCGACCACATCGCCTTCCTTGAAAAGCTGTTCCTTCAATACGCCTTCTACCGGACTTGGTATTTCGGAGTCGACTTTGTCGGTGGCGAGCTCCAGGATGGGATCATCCAGTTCGATTGTATCCCCGACATTTTTCAGCCATTTGGTTATCGTGGCTTCCGTAATGCTTTCGCCCAATTTGGGCATTTTCAATTCAAAATTTGCCATGTGGTTCTGGTTTTTACCCAAATTTAACAAAAAACCCAGTAAAAGGTTTAGGCCATCGGGCAAACCAGGTCCCTGTATTTACCGCCTGCCAAGCAATTTGTATGCCTTCAGGAAAAGCCTCAGGTCGTTCTCCATTTTATAATCCTTGGCATACAGGCCATTCAGGTTGTGTAGTGTGTCCGGGTGCAGGTCCCCGTTTTTTAGTCCGATTCCGGGATACAAAACACCATCCCTTATCCGGGGATAGGACCCGGTAGTGGGACCCGGATGGTAGCCTACCCATGATTTGCATCCGGCGATTACCGACAGGATGTTTCTTACCAGGCCGCTTCGGTTCGGAACCAGCAGCAGGTGTGCCGGAAGGCTTAGTAGCAGCAGGGCGGACATCAGCAGGTCGAACATCCGCTTGTTGCGCCGGTTGGCAGGCTTACTGATGGCATTGATGTTGACCGCAAAAAGATCCCCGAAAGTGTCAATGCTGTTGCTGCCGATGATGAACATACTTTCGGGCGGGGCGATCTTGAAGTCCACCCCTTGCATGTTCAGGTTTGCCATATGGTCGATGATGGACTGTGAAGACATCTCCCCGGCGCAGAATATCACTTCGTCGATGGCGTAGATCTCTATGATTTCGTTGATTTGCGCGATGGTTCCCAGAAACTCCCCGCCCAGAGGCTTCTGCCTTTTCAGCGAGGCCAATCCGACAAAAGACGCATTACCAGAGTGCCTGATCAACTGTATGATGCGCGAGGCTTCCTCGCCTTCCCCGGCGATTAGCACCCGTTTCTGTGTTTTTTCCCCCAATCCCTTGCCCCGCGCCAGGGAAATGGCCACACGTGAGAGCAGCATGGCCGTCAGGGCCCAGAGGCTGCCAAGCAGGATCAGCGCCCGGGAGAAACGAAGCTCCAGAGGGAGCAGGGCATAGATTACCAGGATCGCCACGGTGCCCAGTCCGATTCCCCTGACGATCCGAAAGGACCTCACCGGCTTGTCATAGCCGCCACTGAAATAGACCGATACCAGCCAGATCAGGATATAGGCGGGCACGACGGCCGACATGAACAAGGGTGGATAATAGGTGGTTTCCACCATGAAGACCTGGTGCTCCCAGTAATCCTTAATAAGATAAAAACCTGCATAAAGCAGCACGGCATCCAGCACCGGCCAGAACACCCTGCGCACAAAGCGTCCGGCAATCGCTATTGAAGCCCGGAAATAGACAGCCAGGTTGATCAGCAGCGAAAACAGGCGGGCATTCTTTCTGGAAAAATGCTTGCGTGCAAAGATGATCATGGCCTTGTAAAACACCATCACGTAGTTGATGCTGCTTTTTTTGGTGCTTTCCCCCTTGTAGTGGATGATGCGGGTGCCGGGAAAGTAGTAGTTGCTGTATCCTGCCTGGGTGATGCGGTACGAAAGGTCGATGTCCTCTCCGTACATAAAGAAATCCTCGTCCAGCAGTCCAGTTTTATCCAAAGCCTCCCGTCGCAGCAACATGAAGGCCCCCGAGAGCACATCCACCCGGTGGGTTTCATCCTTGTCCAGGTATCCCAGGTGGTACCTGCCGAAGGTCCGCGACTTCGGAAACAGGGCGGAGAGTCCGAATACCTTGCAAAAAGCCACTCCGGGCGTGGGCAGCCCCCTTTTGGATTCCGGCAAAAAGTTTCCCTGCCCATCCAGCATCTTCACTCCGAGTCCGCCTCCATCCGGATGCGCATCCATAAACCCAACGACCTTTGGCAGGGTGTCGTCCTCCAGCACCGTATCAGGGTTCAGCAGCAGCACGTACCTGCCGCTGGCTTTTTTGATGGCCTGGTTGTTGGCCTTGCTGAACCCGAGGTTGTGCTCATTGGCCATTAACTTAACATCCGGGAACTTATCAGTCACCATTTCCACCGAACCATCCACCGAGTTATTGTCCACCACAAACACTTCCATGTCCAGCTCCTTGCCCGAAGTATATACCGATTTCAGGCATTGTTCCAGGAAAAACTTTACATTGTAGTTGACGATCACCACCGAAAGGTCCATGTCCGCTATTTGTTGATAAGGTTTTCGTAAGCAGTGCGATTGATGATCGAGCGCCCGAGGGTAATTTCGTCGGCATATTCCAACTCATCGCCGATGGCAATTCCGCGGGCAATCACGCTGAGCTTCACTTCGTAGGATTGCAGCTTCTTATAGATATAAAAGTTGGTGGTATCGCCTTCCATTGTGGTACTAAGGGCCAGGATGATCTCACGGATGGTGCTCCCGGGCGCGGCCACACGGTTCTCGAGCGACTCCATCTGCAGCTCTGCCGGACCGATGCCGTCCATCGGCGAGATGATGCCCCCCAGTACATGGTAGAGGCCCTGGTACTGCCCGGTGTTCTCGATGGCAATCACATCCCGTATGTCTTCCACCACACATAAAAGGGAAGTGTCCCTGCGGGGGGAGCGGCAAATCTCACATAGTGGCTGGTCGGAAATATTGTGGCATGCCTGGCAGTAAATAACCCCTTTGCGCAGGCTCGTCAAAGCCTCCGAGAAGCGCAGCACAGAAGATTCTTCCTGGCGAAGCAGGTGCAGAACCAGCCTGAGGGCGGTCTTTTTCCCGATCCCGGGAAGGCTGGAGAATTCCTCTACGGCGGCCTGAAGAAGTTTGGACGAAAAGCTTTCCAAAATATGCCGGATTGGTGAGACCGAAAGGTCAAAGTTAATCAAAGTGACGGTTACAAAGATAAAATCTTTGCCTATTTTTGCTCCTGACAGCCGCCTGTCTCTACAAGCTGATGCAGGCCTGTCGCCACATAGCCGATGCCGTCTTTCGTCCCGATGTCTTACTGCCGGCATCGACAGAACCAATACCGACAAGCTCCCATGAGTCCGATTCTGATCCTGATCTGTTTTGTTATTTATACCTCCCTGATCTTTTTGATCTCGCGCCTTACCGTCAGAAAAAAGGCCGGGAACCAGGCCTACTTTTTGGGAAACAGAAACTCCCCCTGGTACGTGGTGGCCTACGGCATGATCGGGGCTTCGCTGTCAGGGGTGACCTTTATGTCGGTGCCCGGACTGGTCAAGACCGAACAGTTCTCCTATATGGTGCTGGTGTTCGGCTACCTGGCCGGCTACCTGGTCATCGCAAAGGTGTTGCTGCCTTTGTACTATCGGCTCAACCTGACTTCTATCTATGCCTACCTGGAG
>SLNU01000265.1 GCA_007132865.1 Bacteroidales bacterium
CCCTTTTCGTAGGCTGCCTTTATGGCTTTGCGGGTTTTGTCGATTGACTCATAATACTCCGCGCGGATGTAAATGAACCCCTTGGTGGCCTGGATGGAATATCCGGCAATGATCGTTCCCTCGATGTAAAGGTGGGGGTCCTGTTCCATAATGACGCGATCCTTGAACGTGCCGGGCTCTCCTTCGTCGGCATTCACGACCACATAGCGCTGCGGACAATCCTGGCAGCCCTGGCTGGTAAACTTTTTCTTCATGCCCGTAGAAAAGCCCGCTCCGCCACGTCCGCGCAAACCGGCTTCCGTCATCTCGTCAATAATGGAGAAAGGGTCCATCGACAGGGCCTTTTTCAATCCCTTGTAGCCGCCTGCCGCGATAGATTCATCGATGCTTTCCGGATCAATCTTTCCAACGTTCTTAAGAACAATACGTGTTTCCTTTATCATGGGTTAAATGATTTCCTTGTAAAACCTTATCCTTTGTTTCGGATGCTTTCAATGACCTCACGAATCCGATCTGCGTCCAGGTTGTTGTAAACGGCCTGCCCGATCATCATGGAAGGGGCTTCCTGGCATTGGCCAATACATTCTGACAATTCCAGCGTAAATAGGCCACAAGGGGTGGTCTGGCCGGTTTTAATGCCCAGGGTGGATTCCAGGTGGGCGATCACGGAGTCGGATTTCTTCAACTCGCAAACGGCCGATACGCAGACCCGGATGATGTGCTTGCCCCTGGGTTTCAGGCTGAACATGGTATAATACCCGGCCACTCCGTATACAGAGGCTTTGGTTAGCCTCAGGTACCTGGCCGTGGCCTCAAGCGCCTCCTCCGTCAGGTAGTTCTGTGGATGGTGGTCCTGCAGATCATGCAGGATCATCAGGATGTTGTGGCGCTCCGGCGCATGCTTTTCCAGAATATTTTGCGTAGACATATATTGATAATATCTTGTGTGTAGGATAATCCGGCATCAAAATACTACTTTTTTTATTATCGGCTGCCTGGTTTCGGTCACATTGCACAGGGTTTCAGGTAGATTTAATTTAGACTGGTTTCATCTACCCCGGCTTGTCCGCCCGTGTCCCGGCCGACCTGTATTCCATGCCTTTGTGATCAACATTCCACGGCTTCATTCCGGTCGAGGTAAAGAATTAGTTTTTTTACATTCGGATAGCCCATTTTTTCAAGCAGTCCGGCATACATGCCGATCTGTTCCCTGTGGGTATGGTAAGCCTTGCCTGTCTTATAGTCGATGACTGCGGTCCGGTTCTCCATCAGCACCACCCTGTCCGGACGGAAAAAATTCCCCTTTTCGTCAAACAGTCCGGCTTCAGGTTTGGTGGTCAGTCCGTCTTCAAAGTATGGCCGCACGGCAGCCTGGCTGATCAGCTGGTTGATCTTCTCCATCCACTCCTTTGCCCGGACCGGGTCTATCTCTCCCCTGGCCACCATCTGGTCCAGCACCGGGGCGACATCCTTTTCAGAAAAGATCTTCTCCATGGCCCGGTGCAACAGGTTGCCCCGTTGCATGGGGTCTTCCCCCCCGATGGCAATGCGCCTTTCTTCCTGGTGTGATCGCATGCGCAACGCCCGGCTCCAGGAGTTGGAAATGATCTCCCTGAACGGACCGGATGCGGCTGCCTCTACCCCGCCACCGGCAACCGGTTCGACCTGCCCACCGCGGGCAACCGGTACGTGTCCGCCTCCGGCAGCCGGTTCGTCATGTCCGACAGTGGTGGTCCGCCCGCCTTGTGCGGCTCCCGAAGGTGCGTCTCCCTCAAAAGTTCCAAACGGATAAACCCTTTGATCATCCTGCCAGCGGCCTTCTTGTTGGAGGAAATGGTGCAGCATGCCCTGGGTGTTTCCCATATGGAGACTTCTTGTTGTTGTCAGGATAAAAAGCTTTTCTGCCGGACGGGTAAAGGCAACATATACCAGGTTCAACAGATCAAGCATGCTTTTCCCCTTTTCCCGTTCGCGGAAGCTTGCATATGGGGTGCCCTCGAGCAGGTCCTTGCCCAGGCTTATCCATGTGGTTTCAAGCCCCGGTACCAGTCCGTCTTCCAAATCCACCCACTGCCCATCCTTCGTCAGCCGTCCACTGCCCCAGTCTGCAAACGGGCAGATCACAACCGGGAACTGCAGGCCCTTGGACTTGTGGATGGTCATGACCCGCACTGCCTGGACCCCTTCCGGCACAATGAGTGAGTACTTGTCGCTTTTTTCCTCCCACCACTCCAGAAAATCTTTCACGGCCAGTCTGTTTTTACCGGCAAAATCAAATACGGCATCAGAGAAAAAAGCCACGAAGGGGTTGGGGGGCTGCTGGCCCGCAAAGAAGGTCCGTATGATCGTTTCGCAGATATCATACAGATTTTGGTGGATAAACGCACGGAATGAGAACGGGATGTTGTTGTTTTTCAGAAGGGACTCGACGGACTGGTGCAGCGAGGGGGGATGCTGCCCTCTGTTTCTGCCAAACAGATTGAGCGCAGACAGTGTCCCGGGCAGATTTCCGGGCTCCTTTACGATGCCGCTTTTCTGAAGGTAAGAAACGGCCTCCACGGCTGCCACCTGGTCATCCGGGTCGGCCAGCAGTTTCAACAATGCCAGTATAAAATTCACTTCGTCTGACTGGTTGAGCAACAGCGATTCAGAGGAGATCACAGGGATCCCGTTCTCAAGCAGCTTGCACGACACCATACTTGCCTCCTCGGCGGCCCTGCAAAGAATGGTGATGTCACCCAGGGTGTGTCCTGCCTCCCGGCAGCGGCTAACAATGTTCACGATCGACCCCAGGGAGGCATCCTTGTAATCCTGGCCTTCCCCTTCCACAAAGGCCACTTCCACATAGCCTCCGTTTTTTTTCTCCAGGTAGTTTTGGGCAAGTCCGTCATAAACGGCCCGCTGTGGTTCGCTGAGCCCGGCATGGGCAAAAAGGAAAAAGCGGTTGTTGAATTCCACGATCTCCCTTTGGGAGCGGAAATTTGTACCCAGGTTCTTATTCACATGTGCCGCCGTGAGCGACCGTTCCCAATCGTCCCTGGCGGCTGCACGGATCCCTTTGCTGAGTCCGGGAAGCATGGCAAACTGCTCGACATCCCCATTGCGGAACCTGTAAATGGCCTGCTTCCCGTCACCCACCACCAGGCTCATGTTGCCGCTGGCAAGTGCATTTTCAACCAGGGGAATCAGGTTCTGCCATTGCAAAACCGATGTGTCCTGAAACTCATCGATCATGTAGTGCCGATACTTTTCACCAAGGCGTTCATAAATGAAGGGTACGGGTTGTTCGGCGATGATGGCAGCGATTTTTTTATTGAAGTCGGATATGTGCAACAACAGATGCTCCGACTTGATTTCTTCAAGCACCTTTTCCACCTCATTGAGGACGGCCACCGGGAACAGGTCCTTTACCACGGCTTGCAGGCTCCTGTACCTGGCCATTTTTTCATCCCGGCCGCCGTTGATCTCTGCAAAGGCCAGCAACAAGGAGTCCTTTATCTGATCAATCCGGGCTTTTTCATCCTTGCTTGCCTTGCTGGAAAACCATTTGTCCTCTTCGATGGCTTTCCGGACGGACTTGCCCGGAATTGGGATGGTACATGGAGGCTCACTTTCCGCAATTTTCTCAAAATAGGCCCCAATACCGTTCCGACCATGGCAGAAGGCACCTGTTGACAGCTGCTGCTGACGAATCAGCTCCATGGCATTTCTGGCAGTATTTCCAGCGTTTGCTTCAAAAGCCCTTAATTCGGCCTTAATCTCCCTTGAGATCAAGAGAAAATCCTCCAGCGACAGGTTTCTTAGTTTTTGCAAGGGGATGCTGCCCTCTTCATCCATGAGGGTCTTGGCCAGCCTGGCAATTTGGTTCTCAATCCGGATGTCCTTGCCTCCCTCGGCCTGGGTGAGCAAAAAGGAGATCAATAGTTTTGTGGCGGCCGGATCAGCACCAGCCCGGCTGATCAGGATGTCCACGGCCTTCCTGAGCAGGGTGTCCGCATCCAGCTCCACTTCAAAGTTCAGCGGGATATGCAGGTCAAAGGCAAATGTACGGATGATTCTATGCACGAAGCTGTCGATGGTGCTAACGGAAAATTCGGAATAATTGTGCAGGATGTTTTTCAGAACGAGTTCCGCATTTTTTATCATCAGGGCCTCCGGCATCGTTCCCAGTCCCTCTTCCTCCCAATCCCGGTTAATCCCGGCAAGCAGTTCCAGGGCCGCAGCGTTCTTCTCTGAGCCGCTTCCGGCATGATCGCCTTCCGCATATAGGGAAGAAATGTTTCCCAGCTCCCGGATGATCCTTCCCTTCATCTCTGCTGCTGCGGCATTGGTAAAGGTTATGGCAAGAATGCTTCTGACACGGCCGGGGTCTTTCAATACGATCTTCAGGTATTCCTTGACCAGGGTATAGGTTTTGCCGCTTCCGGCCGAAGATTTGTATATTTGGAAAAGCCTGCTCACATGTTATGGTATTACTTTGTCTGCAGTGGTATGTTTGGCTAAAATAGTGAACCTTTGCCAATCCGGAATGGAATTGGTTAATTAATCTGGACTTTTAAAATGGGAAAGGAGATTGAACGCAAATTCCTGGTTTCCGGGGATTTTAAAAAGGATGCCACTGGGGCTGAGCAAATCGTGCAGGCCTATCTGTCATCTGTTCCGGAGCGCAGCATACGGGTACGCATCCATGGCCTGCAGGCTTTTATCACGATAAAAGGGGCGGGCAATGTATCCGGGATAAGTCGTTTTGAATGGGAAAAAGAGATTACGGTGGAGGATGCCCTATCATTGATGGCTTTGTGTGAACCCGGCAAGATTGAGAAGGTCCGCTACCTTGTCCCGGCAGGCCGGCATGTGTTTGAGGTGGACGAGTTCCAGGGGGAAAATGCCGGACTTGTACTGGCTGAGGTGGAGTTGCAGTCAGAAGAAGAGGAGTTTGAAAAGCCCTCCTGGCTGGGAGCCGAGGTGACAGGGCAGGCGAACTACTACAATGTCAGTCTTATCAGGAAGCCTTACCGGGAATGGGATGCCCCCAGGCCCTAATCGCCGGAAGGTGCGGGTGCCCTCAACCTTTGTTGCAGCAACATTTGCCTGACATAGCCCGTGAGGGACCTTATCTCCCCTGTCTGTCGGTCTTCAGGGATCCTTTCCAATACCTCCAGCGCAGCGGGGAGGTCCTCGGTACGGATGTAAACCCTGCCCAGGTTGGTCAGCAGGTCTGCATCTTCCGGAAAAAAATCCAGGGCCCGGGACAACCGTTCGACGGACCTCTCATAATCGCCCTGATTGAAATATATGACCCCAAGGGCTCGCAATATGAACCTCCTGTTGGGGTTTTGGGCGCGGGCCTTCTCCATTGCATTGATTGCATCGGGGATGTTCCCTAGCTGGTAAAGTGCCCGCCCCTCATGATAGGCAACTGGTGTTCCGAGGGGATCAAGGGTTTTCCATGGGGTATGGGCGAGGCGAGATGCCTGCAACATGCCGGCCCAGTTCTGCCTCAGTTCCTCTGTCTTGGCCCGGGCCATGTATTTTTCCTGCCTGATGGCGTCCACGCTGTACCATATCCCAGCCAGCAGCACCAAAATAACAGGCAGCAATACCAACCGGAGTTTCCCTTGTGGAACAGTTTTTGGCGTCGGATAGGCCTGGTGCAGGATAACGGTGGTTGCTGCCACCAAGAAGGCAAGGTGGACCTGGTGGTTGATTCGTTCCAGCGGAAAGTCGAACAATGCGTTCACAAAATAGCTGACCAACCCCATGGCCAGGCAAAGGGCCAGCAC
>SLNU01000152.1 GCA_007132865.1 Bacteroidales bacterium
CGGAGCTGATGGATTTCGGCATTCCACACAGCGTCATGACCCAGGGCATTTTCACCAGGAAGGGAGACCGGGTGCGCTCACTGGACGAACTGGCCGGAAAGGAGATCATCGTGCAAAACAGCGACCTGATGCATGAATACCTGCTTGAAACCGGACTTACCAACAAGATCATTGCCGTTCAGGGACAGCTGGAAGCCCTGACATTGCTGAATGAGGGGCATCATGACGCCGCCATTATAGGAAATTTTCAGGGTTCCCACCTGATCCATCAGCACAACTTGAAGAACGTCTCCCTTCAGACCTCCAACATCGAGCCGAAGAATTATGGCATGGCCGTCAGGAAGGGGGAAACCGAACTGCTGGCCCTGCTTAACAGCGGACTGTTCCACCTGAAAGCAAGCGGGGAGTACGATGAGCTCTACAAGGAGTGGTTCTCAGTCTACGAACAGCGGCAGGTGTGGAACAGATACCGTCGGTATATTATTGTCATTTTCGTGTTTGTCGTGGTCCTGACCCTGTTCATCATTCTGCTGCGCCTGGAAGTGTCAAAAGCCCGGCGCAGGCTTCAGGAAAGCGAGAGCCGCTACATCAATGTCTTTCAGAACAGCCATGCCGTGATGATGCTCATTGACCCCGAAAGCGGAAGGATTGTGGATGCCAACCATGCCGCCAGTAAGTTCTATGGCTGGTCGCAGGAGGAACTGCGTGACAAACTCGTTTCGGAAATCAACATCTTGTCGGCTGAGGAGATCCGGGCCGAAATGGAAAAGGCCGGACAGGAACAGAAAAGACTGTTCACTTTTCAGCACCGGCTGGCCAGCGGCAAGGTCCGCCATGTGGAAGTGTACACCGGACCGGTCCCATTCGGTGGAAAAAACATGCTGTTCTCCATCGTGCATGATGTAACCGACCGCCAGATGGCCGAAGCATCCAATAAGGAACTGGAGGCCTTCGCCTATTCCGTCTCTCATGACCTAAGGGCCCCGCTGAGGGCCATCGACGGTTTCTCCCGCATACTGCTGGAAGATTACAGCGCAAAGTTAGATGACGAAGGGAAAAGGGTCTGCGGTGTAATCAGCGAGAATACCCGCAAAATGAGCCAGCTGATTAATGACCTGCTGGCCTATTCCCGCCTGTCACGCGCCGAGATGCAGGACCTTGATATTGACATGGGCCGCATGGTGGATTCCGTCTACCATGAACTGGCAGGTGAAGACAAAAGGAAGCAGGTAAAAATGGTCGTCGACCCCCTGCCCCAGGTCAAGGGAGACCCGGCCATGATCCGGCAGGTATGGAGCAACCTGATCGAAAACGCATTGAAATTCACAGTCGGACGGGAAACACCGGAAATCCACATCCGTGGCAAACAGGAAAAAAAACGGATCATCTTCTCGGTCAAAGACAATGGCGTGGGGTTTGACATGCATTATTCCGATAAACTCTTCCGGGTGTTTCAACGCCTCCACTCTCCAAAGGATTTTCCAGGGTCCGGAGTCGGATTGGCCATCGTTCAGCGGGTGGTGGTGCGCCATGGCGGAAGGACCTGGGCAAAAGGGGAGCCCGGGCAGGGGGCAATCTTTTATTTCTCGTTGCCGGATAAATAACATCGCTTTATTAATAAAAATCCGTATTTTTCCACCAATATCGTCTCTTCCCATACAAGCACAATGAAACACCCCCTAAATATGGAAAAATTCGATCCTGTAGAAATTTTGATTGTGGAGGACAACACCAGCGATTCTGAGCTGATGTTGCGGGCCCTGAAAAAGGACAACCTGGTCAATCAGATCCATGTGGTGGAAGATGGGGCCGAGGCCCTGGATTTCATTTTTTGCCGCGGGAAATATGAAAGCCGCAACCATGCCAAACCCCTGAAAGTCGTTTTTCTGGACCTGAAGCTGCCGAAGGTTGGCGGACTGGAGGTGCTGCGGCAGGTTCGTGAAAATAAGGCAAGCTCCAAAATACCCGTTGTGGTCGTTTCCTCCTCCCGGGAGGATCCCGACATAAAAACGGCCTACGAACTTGGAGCCAATGCTTATGTAGTCAAACCGGTTAATTTCGATGACTTTATCCAGGCCATGCGGCATACCGGATTTTTCTGGATGCTTGTGAATGAATCCCCGTAATAACCATTGACAATCCTGTAAACATAAACCCATGAGTGAAGAACTCCGAATCCTGATCGTAGAGGATGTCCCCAGTGATGCCGACCTTGCCGAGCGTGAAATATCCAAGGTCATCCCCTCCAGGAAGTTTCATCGGGTCGAAACCCGGGAAGACTTCGAACAAGCCTTGGAGGAGTTCCAACCGGATCTGATCGTCTCAGATTACCAGATGCCCTCATTCAACGGAATGATGGCATTGAAGATCGCCCTGGTGCTGGCGCCACAGGTCCCTTTCATTATGCACACAGGCTCGATGAATGAAGACTTTGCCGTGGAATGCATGAAGGCCGGGGCCACCGACTACGTGATCAAGGAGCATATGAAGCGCCTCGGTCCGGCCGTTTTACGTGCGCTGGAGCTGAGGAAGGTGCAGACCGACCGGCTAATCGTTCAGGATGCATTGTCTGAAAGCGAGCAGCGATTCAGGAGGCTGGCAGAAAATGCAGATGACCTGATCTACCGGTTCGAACTTTATCCGGAGAAAAAATTCTCCTATGTGAGTCCGGCTGCCACCCGCATCACCGGTTACACGCCGGAGGAGCATTATCTGGACCCGGAGCTGGGAATGAAAATGGTGCACCCCGACGACCAGCACCTGTTAAGCACATTGTCATCCGACGAAGAAGCCATACGCACGCCCGCAACGCTCAGGTGGATCCGCAAGAACGGGGAAGTCATCTGGACCGAGCAGAAGAATGTGCCCATTTATAACGAAAAAGGTCAGCTGATTGCCCTGGAAGGCATCTCCCGCGACATCACCGAACGCAAAAGATCGGAAGAGGCCCTGAGTAGGGCAAAGGAGAAAGCCGAGGAAAGCGACCAGCTGAAGACCGCTTTTCTCAACAATCTTTCACACGAGATACGAACCCCCCTGAATGCCATTGTAGGGTTCTCGGAGTTCCTGAACGAACCCGGCATCACCCGGGAGCAGATCGGTAATTTTACCAGAATTATCCGCAGCAGCAGCGACCAGCTTCTTTCCATCATCGACGATATTGTCAACATCAGCAAGATTGAAGCCGGACAGATTGAAAATTTTGACAACAAATGCGACATCAACAAGGTTCTGAAACAGATATACGACCTGCTGCTCCCGAAAACCAGCGAAAAGCAGATTAAGTTCCGCTTCCATACAGGGCTGAATGAAAAGGAGGCAATGGTGATCACTGACCAGGCCAAGCTGGAGCAGGTCCTATACCACCTTGTCGGAAATGCGGTAAAGTTTACCGATAAAGGGCATGTGGAGTTTGGCTGCTCGCTCAAGGAGGATTTTCTGAGGTTTTACGTGGCCGATACCGGAGACGGCATTGAGCCTACCCACCAGGATATTGTATTCCAGCGGTTCCACCAGATAGACACCAGCGACAGGCGGATGAAAAGCGGCATGGGGCTGGGACTGCCCATTGCAAAGGCATTTATTGAGGGGCTGGGCGGACAGATATGGATGGAGTCCAATCCCGGTGCCGGAACAATGTTCTTTTTCACGATCCCGTGGCGCCCGGAAACAGCACCCGTAAAAAGCAGAGACAAAGGGTCAGCGACAGGGGCAGCCAAACATAAAACCATACTCGTGGCCGAAGATGAGGAAAACAATTTTGAGTTGCTTCGCGTCATTCTCTCTGCGTCTGAAATGGAAATCATCCATGCCTGGGATGGGAAGCAGGCACTGGAACATGTGAACGACAACCCGGATATCGACATGGTGCTGATGGATATCAAGATGCCGGTCATGGGGGGATACGAAGCCACGCGCAAGATAAAGGCCCTGAAACCGGACCTGCCCGTGGTGGCGCTGACGGCCTATGCCCTGCCGGGCGACAGGGAAAAAGCCCTGGATGCCGGCTGCGATGACTATATGGCAAAGCCCGTTTCGCTGAAAGAGTTTCTAAGGGTGGTAAACAAGTACCTCTGAGCCTACAGGAAGTCCATAATCCTGCCGCTGATTTGCAGCAGCGACAGTTCCGCAACTTTCACCTGGTATTGGATGGACAGTAAGCGCTCCTCTGCATCAAGCAGGCTCTTCTGCGCCTCCCTAAGCTCAAGTCCCGCCAGGGCCCCCAGCAGGTAACGCTCCAGGGCGATGTCCAATGTCTCATTTGCCACCTCCAGGTTCTGAATCTCCAGGTCCAGAAGCCTCAGGTTGTTGATGTAGTTGTTGTAGATGGTGATCAGGTCGGCCATCACGCTGTTCTCGACGTCCCCGTAAATCAGCCTGCGGTTCTCCAGGTCGATGGCAGCATTGCTCATGCGCCGCCGCTGGTTCCATCCGTCAAAAATATTGAAACCGACCGTCAGTCCGTAGTTCATGCCCAGGTTGCGCTGGCTCTCCATGGAGCCAGACTGGTATGTGTTATAGGTCAGCCCATAACCGGATGACAAGCTCACAAATGGATATTGGCGGGAAGCTATGATTCTTTGGTCATGTTCGGAAATCACCTGGTTTTTTGACGCAATCTTTAGTGCCGTATTCTCCCTAAGGGTCCCGGCCTCCAGGGTCTCGTAGACCAGAATCGGACCCAGGCTGATGGTGGTGTCAGCTGCCACCAGTTGCCTGCTGAGGTCCTCCACGGCCATCAGTTCATTCAGTCGGATGCGCGAGGCCCGGACCACCTCATACTGCCGGCCCAGCCGCGAGGAATCGGCATTCAGGAAGACCTGGGACTGCAGCAGCTGCAGCTTCGAACCCGAACCCAGCAGGTAACGCTCCTCATCAATGCGCGTACGCTCCCTTGACAAGTCCACGGCATATTTCAGATTATCGAGCAGGCGCTGCTGTTGAATGTAGTTGTAATACTCCGCCGCAATGCGGGCCACCAGGTTCTCCACGGCCATTCGGGTGCTCAGTTCCCCCATCTCCAGCAAGGCCTCCAGGCGGTCATAGGTGGCACGGACCCTGAAACCGTCAAACAGGGTCCAACCCAGCGACAAACCGGCACTGCTGGTGGTGTTGTGGTTCCCCCTGAGTTGATTCTCTCCCCCATCCCTGAGGTTTTGGTTGGTGTTGTTGACCACGCCGGACTGCTGGGCACGCAGGTCCAGACCCGGAAGAAAACCTGCATTGCCCAGACTCACATTGTTGGAGGCAATGGCCTCATTATTGCGTGCAAGCTGGATGGAGAAGTTACGCTCCAACCCGATCTCTATGCACTCCTGCAGGCTCAAAACTTGCTGGGCCACGAGTCCGTTTGCCATAAACAAAGTGCCCAGGGCAAGCACAAAAAGTTTTATTTTCATAATCGTCGGATAATGCTTTTCATTCTATATGGAGGGACTGGTTTCATCCACTTCGCTGACGATGTTTTTGGTATTGCTCGAAATATAGGAGTAGACAGCCGGCACCACAAACAGGGTCAGAAACGTCGAAAATATCAGTCCGCCAATCACAGTCACACCCATGGCGATTCGGCTCTGCGCCCCTTCCCCGAAACCGAGGGTCAGCGGCAGCACACCCAGGATGGTCGACAGGCTGGTCATCAAAATAGGCCTGAATCGGGCGGCAGCAGCATACTTGATGGCTTCCAGCTTTTCCATCCCGGCCAGTTTGCGCTGGTTGGCAAACTCCACCATCAGGATCCCGTTCTTCGAAACCAGTCCGATAAGCATAATGATGC
>SLNU01000157.1 GCA_007132865.1 Bacteroidales bacterium
CAGATCGCTTTCCTGGATTCCTAATTTGGCAGCAATTTCAGTGATCGGGCGCATCTTGGACGCCTTGGCAATATCAAGGTCACTCTTCATACAAATGGGTTTTACAGTTATTTATTCAGAAGGGGATTCACTTCTATTTATTACCTTCGTAAACCAATAAAGACGTAGTTTTGTTTAACAAAATGGCTTAATTGGTCTAAAGTTAAGCAAAAAATCATATCCCGGAGATGAAGCGCCCGTTCTTCACGACAATACTTTCCATACTAATGGCCATCCCTTTCAGCTCTTGCAACGAGAGCATCAAGACCATGCTGGAACCGGGGGTCAGCCTCCAGCTGGCCCAGTACCGAAAGAAACACATCAGCCAGGTGGCTTATGAACTTTCTTTCCGTATCCCGGAAAGCAACAGCGAACCCGTTACCGGCAAGGCCCGTATCGCATTCCACATGGCAAGGGCCCAGCATGGGGTGATATTGGACTTCCAGGCACCCCCGGAGAATGTCCACCAGGTCACCGTCAACGGGCGGGAGGCAGACTACCAGCTACTGAACGGCCATATTGTGATCCCGTCCAACTATGTGAAACCTTATGAAAACCTGGTGGAGGTGTCATTCACGTCGACTGACCAGGCGCTGAACCGGTCTCCGGGCTTTATGTACACCCTGCTGGTGCCTGACAGGGCCTCTACGGCCTTTCCCTGCTTTGACCAGCCCGACATCAAGGCAACCTACAGGCTGAGCCTGGACATTCCCGGTGGTTGGACCGCCGTGTCAAACGGACCGGCGGAAAGGGAGGAGGCAATCGGGCAGCGCAAACAGATGCATTTTGCAAAGGATCAACCCATCAGTACTTACCTGTTCGCCTTTGCCGCAGGGGCCTTCGACATGGCCTCCGACACGCGCGGAAACCGAAGCATAACGCTTTACCACAGAGAAACCGACACCTTAAAACTGGAACACAACCTGCCGCGGATCTTCTCACAACATTTCGACGCCCTGGCCTGGCTGGAGGAGTATACCGGCATCCCTTACCCCTTTGCCAAGTTCGACATGGTTCTGCTCCCCGGGTTCCAGTACAGCGGAATGGAACATCCCGGCGCCATCTGGTACCGGGACACAAGGCTGTTGCTGGACGAGCAGGCACCCATCTCCGAGCAGCTTGGCAAGGCCAGCCTGATCGCACACGAAACGGCCCATATGTGGTTCGGCAACCTGGTTACAATGGAATGGTTCGATGATGTATGGCTCAAGGAGGTCTTTGCCGGCTTCATGGCCGACAAGATCGTACATCCGCAGTATCCGGAGGTTAACCACGAACTGCAATTCCTGCTCAGCCACTACCCCAGGGCCTCGGCCGTGGACCGCAGCCGGGGTACCCATCCCATCAAGCAGGAGCTCATGAACATGAAGCAGGCAGGCAGCCTTTACGGAGCCATTATTTACAACAAGGCCCCCATCGTGTTCATGGACCTGGAAAACCGCATGGGCGAGGCAGCGTTCCGAAAGGCCGTGCAGCAATACCTCCGCGATTTTTTCATGGGCAATGCCGACTGGGACGACCTGGCCGCCATCTTTGACAGCCACAGCCCCCTCGACCTCGTGGAATGGAGCCGGAAATGGATCTACGGTACGGGCATGCCCCCCATTCCCAGGGAAGGGATGAATGAGGAGTACCTGCGCGGAGCCAACCACCTGGAGCTTTACGAAGAATTCCTGCAGGGGGGACACCGGCCGGAGGACTATTACCAGGTCCTGCTCTCCGCGCTGTCTTCCGAGACCAATCCCCAGCTGTCGAGGTACCTGACCGGCAGCATCCGGCAGGTATATTGGCGGTTCTTCGATGAATCCCTCAGGAGAAAATACGGTCCGGCTACCGAAAACCTGCTGTGGGAAAAGCTCACCGCTGCCCCGGAAGCCGAAAAGCCGGTGTTTTTTGACGCCTATCTTTCTGTGGCATTGTCGGATATGGGGGTGAGCAACCTGGCATCCCTTTATGACGGAAACAGCCCGGTAGACGGACTGGAAATGTCGGAGGAGCGTAAGTTCGGCATCGCAGCTGCCCTGATGCTGAGGGGCCATGAGCGGGGGGAACAGATGTTGGACGAGCTGTTGGAGGCATCCGAAAACCCCGACAGAATAAGGCGCATGGAATTTCTTAGGCCGGTCCTGTCACCCGACCCATCCGACAGGGAAAAATGGTTTGCCCGCCTCCGGGAGGCAGAGAACCGCCGGCCTGAGCCTTGGGTGACCGAAGGTTTGAATCTCCTTCACCACCCATTGAGGAGCAAACACGGAAGGAGTTTTGTGCAGGAAAGTCTGGAGATGCTGCCTGAGATCCAGCGCACGGGAGATATTTTCTTCCCGCTGAACTGGCTGGAAGCGACCCTTGGCGGATACCAGGACCCCGAAACGGCAGCGCTGGTGGAAAGTTTCCTGCAGGATAATCCGGACCTGGAAAAGAACCTCAGGCTGAAGGTCCTTCAGGCGGCTGACATGCTGTTCCGGGCAGCTACCTCAGACTGACATCGATGCCGGCCCTGAAAAACGGGTTGTCGAAATACACCGCGCTGCTCGTATTAAAGTTGTACAATGCCAGAATGTTCAGCGTCACCCTCGGACCAACACGGAAGGCATAACCCGGACCAAGCAGAAAGTTTTTTTCGGTGGAGCGTGTCCGGTTGTCGGGATCGAACGTTCCGTTCTCCCCGGGCAGGGGTTGAAATCCCGAACCCGGGAGCCCCAGATATCCCCTTGACTGCACGCTCAGCCACTCATGTTCGGCATGGATGAAGGCCTGGTATATCACCCGGAACCGGGCAAATACACTCCCCCCGTAGACATGAGATACAACGGACTGATTGAACCATCGGTCATTGGAATACTGGTACATCCCCCCCAGCCCGGCAGAGAGCCGGTTCGTTATCCGGTATCCCCCGTGCAGGTTGACATTGATGGCCGTAAAGCTGCCAAATTGCAATCCCAGGAATCCGCCGACAAAGATCCGCTCCGGGGTGGTCATATCCTTCACATCCTTTTCCTGGTCGTCCCCTTCAAGAATCTGGGCATGCAAGCACAGGGGAAATGCAATGAGCAAGCCGATCAATATTGTTTTTTTCATTTTCTTCAAATCATTTGGCTTTCACGCACAAATTTCAGGCCAGACACATGCGTGACAGTTTCACGCCATTCACTCCAACACCTTACGCATTGCCTTGGCTTTCAGCAGGCATTCCCTATACTCCATTTCCGGCCGGGAGCCGGCAGTGATGGCACTTCCGGCCATAAAGGACAGGTACCGGGCAGCTGCATTGTAGAGGATGCTGCGGATCACCACGTTAAAGTCGAAGTCTTTTGTCGGACTGATATAGCCTACAGCCCCACTGTAAAGGCCGCGCCTGGTGACCTCATATTGTTCGATGAGTTGCATGGCACGCACTTTGGGGGCACCCGTCATCGAACCCATCGGGAAGGCCATGCGAAGCGCATCCACAAAATGGCAATCCGGATGCAAGTCCGATACCACAGTGGAGATCATCTGGTGCACCTGCCTGAATGGGTAGATTCCGAAGAGTTCCTCCACCTTCACCGAGCCTTTTCTTGCAGACCGAGACAAATCATTGCGCACCAGGTCCACGATCATCACGTTCTCACTGCGCTCTTTCGGGTCGTTCAGCAGCGTGGCGGCCAGCCGGGCATCGCTAATCGCATCCCCGCCCCTGGCAATGGTCCCTTTGATCGGTTGGGAGACCAGCATCCGGCCGCGTTTTTTCAGAAAACGCTCGGGGCTTGCACCCATCATAAATTTGGATCCCAGCGCATAATAGGCCGAGAACGGAGTGGGTGACTGCTGGTTCAGCGATTGGTAGACCAGCAGGGGGTCCAGATGGGCGTTTTCCGAGAAAAACTCCAAACAATAGTTCATCTCATAAATGTCTCCCTGCTGTATGTGGTCCTTGATCGCCCCCACGTTTTTCAGGTAGTCCCGGCGCGGAACCCTGGCCCGGACTTTCAGACACGGACTTCCGGACTGGCCGGGGCCTGCCGAAGTTTCATGGGCCATCAATTCCTTCCACACACGGTCCGGATCTGAGAACCGACCATGGCCCGGAAGGCAGCCAAGCTTCACGCTCTCTTCCGCCGGGATCATTACAATCACGGGAAGGAAAAAATGCATCAGCGGCATGCCGATGCCGTCGAAGTGGGAGGAGGTAAGGCTTTCCAGTTGGTTCTTCAGGTCATAGCCCATAAAGCCAAACAGCCAGTCGTCATGCCGGTCTGAAAAAGCCCTGAGGCTGGCAAAGGCGTCCGTTTCGTCTCCGAAACATTCCGCTGCCACCCCCAGGGCAATGACCTGGTCGAAAGAGGTATACTTATCCGATGTAAACCCGTTGCCATTCAGCAGGCAGCAAGTCTGAAAGTGCTGCCTTCCCCAGTCCGCCACCCTCAGCAGCGGCTCCCCGGCAAGACCGGTATGAAAGGTTTTCCAGGTCCGGGCCACCGTTTACTTCACCTCCCAGGTATCTCCGCTTCTCAACAGGTCGTTGACATTTTTGATCTTCGATTCCTTCCGGGCCTGGCTGATCTGCTCTTCCATCAGGTCATCATAGGTCGCGTAAGGAGCCGAGCGGATCACGCCCATGGCCACAGGGTTGGTCATCCGACCGATCATCCGGTGGATGCCCGGATCTTTGGCATACTGGTCATGCACCACTATGTCGCTTTTCACCACGCCGTTCTGGCCAATGGTCACCACCTTAAGTCCGTTGTGCTCCAGCATGATGCCCTTGTCCCCATCCTTTCCGAAGATCATGGGCTCACCGTGCCGCAGAATCAGCTGCCGGTCATCGCGTGTGGCCCGATCGGTCACCTCTCCATGGGTCTTGTCGGCAAAGATGATACAGTTCTGCAGGATCTCCACCACGGAAGTCCCGTCATGCTTTGCAGCTTCATACATCACCTCCGACATCAGCTTGACGTTGTTGTCGGGCACCCTGGCAAAAAAGGTCCCCTGTGCACCCATGACCAGTCCGGATACGATAAAGGGGTGTTCAATGGTCCCGTAAGGGGAGGTCTTCGTCACCGAACCCATCGGGGTGGTCGGGGAATACTGCCCTTTTGTCAGCCCATAGATCTGGTTGTTGAACAGCATGATGTTCACGTCGATGTTCCGGCGCAGGATATGGATGAAATGGTTGCCGCCGATGGCCATGGAGTCGCCGTCGCCTGTCGCAATCCATACGCTGAGTCCCGGGTTCGACAATTTAAGTCCGCTGGCAATGGCCGAGGCCCGGCCATGGATGCCATGGAACCCATAGGTGTTCACGTAATAGGGGAAGCGGGAGGAGCAACCAATTCCCGACACCATGGCAAAATTCTCCTTCTTGTACCCAATGCGGGGGAATACATTGGCCACTGCCGCCAGGATGGCATGGGCCCCGCAACCCGGGCACCATTTGACCATCTGGTCACTGACGAAATCTTCCTTGGTCAACTCAATGGCTGAAGCTTCTATTCTCTCTTTTTTTAACATGCTTATTATTCCTCCAATAGTTTTGTGAACGTTTCCGTTAATTCCTGCACATGGAACGGCAGTCCCTGCACCTTGTTAAACTGACGGTATTGGAATTCGGGGTGGGTAATGCGCAAATAATTGACAAACTGTCCCATATTCAGCTCACAGACCACGATCTTTTTAAATTTCGAAAGCAACTCCCTGGTGTTTGA